>NZ_JUEI01000028.1:0-44108 GCF_000802655.2 Paenibacillus sp. IHB B 3415
CTCGCTGGGGACGGCCCGCTGCACGGCGGTGCGGAACTCCGCCGCCGTGCAGAGCGAATTCGTGACGAGCAGCCACAGCTTGCCGGACTGGTCGTAGACCAGCCCGGAGCGCAGGCGCCGCTCGCCCTCAAAGGGAAGATGCTCTGCGGCCGCCGCAGCTGCCCACAGCTCTTCATGCTGCAGGTTCATGCTGATCCCGCCCTGCGCCCAGTAATTGCCGCGGTCACTCACCGCCAGGTCGCCGCCGGAGGCAACGACCTGTACGCTGAACGCTCCCGCGGCTCCATCCCACACCAGAGTTCCACGCTCGTACTTCGCGTTGAACCAGCCGGAGCCGTAGCCCTGCGGTGCGCCGTTCACCGGCACGTCGTTCATGATGGCGATGGACAGCAGGTCATCGCCATAGAAGAAGCCGCCATTGATCCCGTAGGCGGCAATCTGTCGCAGCGGCTGCCCTGCGCGCCGCAGCACAACATCCTCCGGGTTCAGCGACATCATATGCAGCTGAATCTCGCCTGAACTCTCGGCATAGATGTAACTATGAGGGAGGCCGTCAAAGACCTCATGCTCATCATCATCCGTCAGCCTAAGCGCAGCCAGGATGACCGCAAACAACACCAGTAGGACAACTGTGGTAACCACAATCCACCACCTGCGATGCCCCCGCAAACTCTGCAGCCATCCCCCAAACTCAAATCGCGCCGACACAAGCATCCCCCCGCAAACTCCGCAGCATGGCATTAGTCTTCATAGTCTCTATGATTCAGTCCACACAGCCTAAGCTCTCCGCAAACCCCGCAGCATGGCATTAGCCTTCATAGTCTCCATGATTCAGTCCGCACAGCCTAAGCTCTCCGCAAACTCCGCAGCCATTTCTCTAGTTCAGTGCGCCCCAACATAAGCGGCAAGCAGCTTAGCAGTATTCAGCACGGCCTGCTTGTGAGTGCGCTCCATGGAGTGGGAGGCATGCACGCCCGGACCGATCAGCGCGGCCCGGATGTTGTTCCCGCCACGCAGCGCCGCTGAAGCATCGGAGCCATACTGCGGATAGATATCTACCGCAAAAGGAATCGCCAGCCCGTTAGCGAGCTCAATCAGCTTGCTGGTCATGGCATAGTCATAAGGTCCGGAGGAGTCTTTGGCACAGATGGAGACATCGGTCTCCTTGCAGCTCAGATCATCACCCATAGCGCCCATATCCACAGCGATCATCTCGTTAATCCCGCCCGGAATCCAGGCTGCGCCGTGTCCGACCTCTTCGTAATTGGAGATCAATAGGGACAGGTTATGGAGCGGCTTCCAGCCTTCGCGCCGGATGCACTCCAGGAGGCCGAAGATGGCCGCTACGCTGGCTTTGTCGTCGAGATGACGGGACTTAACATAACCGCTCGGCGTCAATACCGCACGGGCGTCAAAAGAAATAAAATCACCAACAGCAATGCCCAGCTTCAGCACATCATCTTTGGTCGAGACCATTTCATCAATACGGATTTCCATGTTCTCTTCCGCACGTTTGAAATCGCGCGCATCCGCATACACATGCACGGAAGGGTGGCTGGTCAGAATGGTGCCGGTATAGGTCAGCCCGCTGCGTGTATGGATCATGCAATATTCGTTCTCGATACTGTTCATGGTGAACCCGCCGACAGAGGTCAGGCGCAGGGTACCGTTTGGTTTAATGGAGCGGACCATGGCGCCCAGCGTATCTACATGGGCACTGATGCCGATGGTACGCGAAGGATCAAGTCCGGGAACAGTCAGGATCGCGCCGCCCTTCTCATTCCAGCTCAGCGGAATATTCAGTGCAGCCGCTTCTTCGGCCACAAGAGTCATCACCTGGGCGGTGAAGCCGCTGGGACTGGGGGTGTCGAGCAGTTTTTTGAGCAGGGTAAGGATATATTCTTCATTAGGCTGAATGTTAAGCAAGGGGTGTTCCTCCTATTCGGTGTATGGTTATACCTGGGCTGATCCTTCTGAAGAGAGGACATCATTAGGGACAGTCAGAGAATCCATGGCATTGCCTGCATCACGGAGCTTGGTCAGCTCTGCGTTCAAGCTTTTAATCTGCTTCTGCAGCTTATATTGGCGGAAAATCCCGTAGGAACCTACAACAACGCCGCCGATCAGCGCGCAGCCAAGAATGACAAGAATAAGCGGGATGCTGACAACGTCGAAGCCGAAATTAACCGGTACCGTATCCACGTTCATGACTGCGAAAACAGCGGTCAGCAGTGCAAAGAATAAACCTAATATAAGTGACCATTGAAATTTCATAGTAGTTCCTCCTCGGGTCTGGATGACAATACAAATCCCCTGCCCGCAGAGGGCAAGGGATTACTGTAATACTAAGCTTTCTGCCTTACTTGGTCAACTGTTCCATCTGTTCAATCACACTTTCAAAGACGCTCATTGCTTCGCGGATCGGTTCAGGTGAAGACATATCGACGCCGGCTTTGGTCAGGATATTAATGGAATAATCACTGCCGCCGCTCTTCAGGAAGCCCAGGTAACGCTCTACCGCCGGTTTGCCTTCCTCCAGAATCTGTTTGGCGAAGCTGGTCGCCGCCGAGAATCCGGTAGCATATTTGTAGACGTAGAAGCTGTTATAGAAATGCGGAATCCGCGCCCATTCCATCTCGATATCCTTATCCACGACCATATCCTTACCGTAATACTTCACATTCAGGTCGTAATAGATAGCAGAGAGGTCCTGAGGAGTAAGCGATTCGCCTTCTTCAGCACGCTGGTGAATAATCTTCTCGAATTCGGCGAACATCGTTTGGCGGAACACGGTAGTGCGGAACTGGTCGGCATAATAGGTGAGCAGGTACATTTTTTCCTTCGGATCGGTCGACTTGTTCAGCAGATAATCCATCAGCAGGGCTTCATTGGTGGTCGAAGCTACCTCTGCCAGGAAAATGGTGTACTGGGCATCCCGGTATTTCAGCGTCGTGTCTGAATAGTAGGAATGCAGGGCGTGGCCCATTTCATGCGCCAGTGTGAACATGCTGTTGAGGTTGTCATTATGATTCAGCAGCACGTAAGGGTGGGTGCCGTAAGCTCCCCAGCTGTATGCGCCCGTGCGTTTGTTCTCATTCTCATAAACGTCAATCCAGCTTTTGTCGTAGCCTTCCTGCAACACGCTTAGGTAATCCTCGCCGAGCGGCTTAAGGCCTTCCTTAGTGATCTTCTTGGCTTCCTCAAAAGTAATATTCAGCTTGTATTCGTCCACGAGCGGAGCGAACAAATCGTACATATGTAACTCATCTACTCCAAGCAGCTTCTGGCGCAGCTTCATATAACGGTGCATCAGCGGCAGGCTTTCATGGATGGTGTCGATCAGATTAGTGTAGACTTCCTTCGGAATATTGTCACCGTAGAGGGACATTTCCAGCACAGAAGGGTATTTGCGCACACGCGAGTAGAATACATTCTTGTTCACATTTGCGCTCAGCGTAGCGGCGATGGTGTTCTTTTGCTTGCCGTAGGTCTCATAGACCGCTTTGAAGGCATTCTTGCGCACTTCACGGTCCGGGCTTTCCAGGAACTGAATGTAGCTTCCGTGGGTGAGCTCAACTTCCTCGCCATCTTCATTCTTGACCTTCGGGAATTTCAGATCCGCATTGTTCAGCATGCCGAACACAGTCTGCGGAGCCTGGGCAAGAGTGCCCACCTGAGCGAGCAATGCTTCTTCCGCTTTGGAGAGGACATGCGCTTTCTCACGCTTCATTTCCGTTAAGGTGAAGGTATAGTCAGAGAGAGAAGGATCGGCAATGAACTGGTCCAGGGTTTCGTTTGGCAGGGCCAGAATTTCCGGTGTGACAAAAGAAAGAGCTTCCCCGGCTTCAACGCCCAGCTTCTTGGCCTTTGAGGAGAGTGCCTGATACTTAGGAGCCGCCGTATCTTCATCCTGGCGCATGTGCGCATAGACATAGAGGCGTTCGGTCAGCAGAGACAGCTTATCGTCCAGTTCGAAGCATTTCTTGAGGGCTTGAGGAGAATCAAGCTTGCCCTGGAAGTCAGAGGCGCTTGTGATTAGCTCCTTCACTTCCTTGTATTCGGCATCCCATTGTTCCTCTGAAGCAAACATATCTTCAAGCTTCCAGCGGTTCTCGGCGGGCACTTCACTTCTCTTGGGTAATTGTTCCATAGAAATAATCCTCCTCGGTTGATGGGATGCAGCAGACATAGTCTCGGCTTGCGGCACTGCTGCGGACACATTCCCCGGCAGCAGGCCGAGAACAAGCAGCAGCGGGAGGGATTTGGAAGTAAACGACATGACAGCAGCCTCCTGAATCTTAAAGTAGGCTTAGTATGTCCTGCCAAATCCTGATTATTAATTCTTAAAGTTACATGCGGTGAAATTATGCGAGCATGCTGTAAATAATGAAGACAAAAGCGAGTGCAATCATGATGACTGCAGTTAAGGCCATGCCGCGTTTCAAACGCGGCGGCATCTTGTCCTTGCTCATAATGAGCACGGCACCGAGACACAGAACGACAATTACATAGATTACAAGGCTCTCATTGTTCATTCCCGCTTATACCTGTTTGAAGGCAGCAATGATATTCTTGTACTCTTCTTCATTGTCTTTGTAGGACTCTTTGTTGAAGCGGTTGTTGACCCACTGCATCATGGCCGGACGGCTCATGAAGGTATGTGTTTCTTCTCCCCATTGATCGGAAATTTCACGGAGGATAATATAACGTCCCTGAACTTCCACTGTCATCATATTCCATTTGTCTGTTTTGTATATTTCATGTTTTTTGATCATTATCATTACCACCCTGGCGATTTTTGGCTTTTGGCTCAATGATAACGCACCGGAGAAGGGAAAAGCAAATTAAATCACGAATACAGGGAAAAGATGGATTGCTTTACAAGTATAGATGGAGTATAATGTAAGCATACGCCATATATGGCGGTATTTTTAGGAGGTTGTTCATTTGAAAGGTACAGTAAAATGGTTTAACGCAGAAAAGGGTTATGGTTTCCTTCAAGTAGAAGGCGGCGAAGATGTATTCGTTCACTTCTCAGCTATTCAAGGCGACGGTTTCAAGACTTTGGATGAAGGCCAAGCGGTTGAATTCGATGTTACTGACGGTAACCGTGGTCCACAAGCAGCGAACGTAGTTAAATTATAAGATACGGTTAGGCAGAGCTTCTGCCAGCCGCAATATATATATTTGATGCAACACGCATTTGCATGAGTAGCAACAAGCAACTTAAGCAGCACACAGTTCTCCCGGGAACTGTGTTTTTTTATTTCTTCTATAGAATGATGAATCTAAACAGTCATGCCGCTCCCGGCTCCGGGATGGCATGGCTGTTTGGATAATTCCTACAATACAATACTCAGAGCGGTGTCCTGGCTTTTCTCCGGAACGGCCGGTCGGGGCCTCCCCCCACATCCATCAAATGCTTGGACAGGAAGCCGATAAAAGCAAGGATCGAGAATCCGGTAGCCACCATATAAAATACAATCCGTCCGGCATCCTGATAGATCAGGCCGCCGAAGGTACCGCTGAGCAGACCGGCACCGCTGGACCATACAACCGTGAACAGTGCCATTCCCGTTGCCCGGAGATGATCCGGGATAATCCGCGTGATATAACGGACGGCGGTTACATAATAGATGCCGAAGGAGACGCTGTGCATAGCCTGAATGGCAACTACAGCTCCCGGCTCCTGAGCCAGTGACATGAACAGGAACCGCAAGGCAAACATCAGGCTTGCGAAAGCAAGCAGCGGCAGTTCCTTGAACTTGTCGCCATATTTGCTCAGCAGGAAGAAGATCGGGATCTCACTAAGAGCAGAAGCCAGCAATGCCCAGCCGACAATCTCATCCCCGGCATTCATTCCCTTGAGGCTGATGGTCAGAAAGGCTTCATTCATGCGGTAACCGATAGCGAGCAGGAAGACACAGCTGAAGAACCACAGCACTTCTTTTTGAAATAGAATTTCTTTGAGTCCGCCGCCTTTAAGCGGTTTGCCTGAAGCTTCCCCGCTTACGGGTGCGGGAACTGGCTCGCTGCGTTTCACATCCTTCAGTCCGAAGGTAATAAGCAGTGCGGTCACGACAATCACGATACAAATGCCAACACTATATTCAGGACCAAGTGCTCTCAGCACATAACCGATCGTTAGGGCGAAGAACGAATACCCGAGCGAGCCGAATACACGGATTGCAATGAAGTTCCGGCCGTGACGCTGGGCAATTTTGATGGCCATGGTGTCCGCAAGCGGAAATACAGGGTAATAGAAGAAATAGAAAACGGACAAAATAAACATAACACTCGAGAAATCTGCGGCTCTGGCCAGAATGATAGCGGTTACCAGCTGGCCTCCGAGCAGGAGGGCCATGATCTTCCGGACAGTGCCCAGACGGTCACTCATCATGCTCCAGAACAGATTGGAGAGGATGGAGATCAGCGGGCCGACAGAGTAGAGCAGACCCATCTGCGGGCTGCTGAAGCCCAAATGTGAATAGAATAAAGGGAAATAGGATACAACCAGCACACTGGTGCCGTATAGGGTGAACATAAAAGATCGCAGCCAGTTTTGATCGCTATACTGGCCGCCGCTCCGTCCTGCATACATGAACCTGCACTCCTCCGGATATGAAATAAGCCTAATCTCATACATTTAATGTCGAACGGGTAATAGTATAGCATAAAGCTGGTGAGGCAGGGGTTACGTGGAAAAACGTTTTTCTGAATCTTTCAAGGTTTTGCGAAAGTGATTTTGTTGTTTGTACAAATACGCTCTGCATATTATAATAATGATGATTTGGATAAGGAGACAACAATGTGGAGGCACTGTCATTGAATGAATTTGAGCAAGGCCGTTACCTTAGTCCGCGCGGTCCCATTGGACTGATGAACAGGGTCTACAAGTACGTGCTGCCGGAAGTGCGGGCATGCCTCGATTTCTGGCGCCAGGATGCAGAAGGGATTCCCGATCCCGAGCTCCGCAAGCAAGCGCTTGCCAGCATTGAAACGAAGCAGTTTCATTGCGAAGGCGGCGGTATTTATGCCGCCGGCAATTTGTCGATGAGACATATACTGATTCCGCTAATTGTTGCTTATCAGACGATCAGTGATTATTTGGACAACCTATGTGATCGCAGTACTTCGCTTGACCCTGCCGATTTCCGGCTGCTGCATCAATCCATGCTTGATGCTATTAACCCAGAGGCAGAGCCGGTGAATTACTACGCGCTGCGCAATGAACAGAATGACGGCGGATATTTGTACAGGCTGGTCCGCAAATGCCAGGAGATGACCTCTCAGCTTCCCGGATATGCCGCCGCCGCCGCTGAGATTCATGATCTGGCCGTATTGTACACCGATCTTCAGGTCTATAAGCACATTCGTCCGGAGCTCAGGGAAGCTGCCCTGAAGGAATGGTGGGAGAGAGAGGGCCATCGTGCACCTCATCTCGGGTGGAATGAGTTTGCAGCCGCAACCGGTTCAACCCTTGGTGTCTTTATGCTTTTTTTGGCCTCATGTGATCCCAAGCTGAGCCTAAACGCATCGGCTTCGATTCGTGCTGCTTACTTTCCGCATGTGTGCGGACTGCACATTATGCTGGATTATCTGATAGACCAGGACGAAGACCGGGCAGGCGGTGACCTCAATTTCTGCAATTATTATGACGACACTGATACCATGCTGAATCGGATCGCTTCCATCGTGGAGTGGGCCCGCAAGGATGTCCGGACTCTTCCCGAGACCTCAATGCATCGTATGGTCATCGAGGGGCTCTTGGCACTTTATTTATCCGATCCGAAAGTCAGCGAACAGCGGGAGGTTCGCTCTGTATCCAAACGGCTGATGAGAAAAAGCCCGCTGACCCGGCTATTCTTTTTCGTTAACAGCCGCTGGATACGCAAACACATGTATTAGTCGCACTAGATGCTGCCGGGGCTCTTTCTGACACGGAGGACATCCGGCGCAATTTTAAGGAGGAACAAACAGAATGGCAAACGTAAAAAAAATCGCAGTACTAACCAGTGGAGGAGATTCACAGGGCATGAACGCCGCTGTACGTGCGGTTGTCCGCAGCGCGATCTACTTCGGAATTGAAGTGTTCGGCATTCAGCGCGGATATCAGGGACTGCTCAACCGTGATATTTTCCCGATGGATCTGCGCAGTGTAGGTGACATTATTCAACGCGGAGGTACCATTCTGCAATCTGCGCGCTGTCTGGAGTTCCTGAAGCCGGAAGGCCAGCAGAGAGGTGCTGACATTCTTAATGAAATGGGCATCGACGGCCTGGTAGTCATTGGCGGCGACGGTTCTTACAAAGGAGCCAACAAACTCAGCAAGCTGGGGATTAACACCATGGCTTTGCCGGGAACAATTGATAATGATATTTCATTCACAGATTACACCATTGGCTTCGATACAGCCGTTGGCGTTGTAGTGGATGCGATCAATAAGCTGCGTGACACTATGTCTTCCCATGAACGTTCTTCGATCGTGGAAGTTATGGGACGCCACTGCGGAGACATCGCGCTGCATGCGGGTCTTGCCTCCGGTGCGGAAACGATTCTTGTACCTGAAATGCCGTATGACCTGAATGAAGTAGCGGACCGGATGAAGGACAATTTTGCCCGCGGCAAACGCCACAGTATTGTAATTGTTGCTGAAGGCGTAGGCAAAGGCGAAGATGTGGCACAGGCGCTCAAGGACCGCCATGCTTCTTTGGATGCCCGTGTAACGGTTCTAGGACATATCCAGCGCGGTGGAACACCTACTCCGGGTGACCGCAACCTGGCCAGCCGTCTGGGTGATTTCGCGGTCCGCAAGCTGATTGAGGGCGAATCGGACAAAGCATGCGGAATTATCAAGGGTGAACTGACTCTTACTGATATCGATAAAGTAGTGAACACTAAGAAAGACTTCGACACGGATCTGTATGAATTGGCTTCCCGTTTGTCCCAATAGGAACAGGGAACTATTAATTAATATGTTTAAACCCGCCTGGAGACAGGCGGGTTTGTTGCGTCTTAGGGACCCAGGACTTTCACCATTTCTGAATTCCTGCACTAAATACAACAATCCCCGCAATAAATCGACTATATCAATGAATTGTTGTATAAAATGCAGCTTTTCTCTTCCTCCAAACAGATTATCGAAACAATTCTTGTATTTCATACAACAATCCTTCCTAAATCCCAGAAATGTATGGACCCAAGTTGTAAAACCTGCAACATTTCACCTATTCAGAATGGCCTTAAGAAAATTACTTTGCTGCTGCGCGGGAGTTCTAAGTATCAACGTGCTGGACTTCTGGGCTAAAAAAGAACATCCCTCCGCCAACTGGCAGCAAGGGATGTTCTTCGTCTGAGCTAACTAAACGCTGTTAAACGGCAACTATTCCAGGCAGGCAGTCACTGGTAACCCTTTCTGTTAGGTTCAAGCCTTCTCAAGAGCGAATCTTCGTTGCACCCGAATGAGCCGCGACAGCAGCAGAATAGCTCCTATAGCCAGACCAGTGATCAGCCCGATCCAGTAGCCGTAAGCGCCCAAATCAGTATAAGTCGCGAGCAGGTATCCGACTGGAAGACCAATCACCCAGTAAGCAATGAAACAAATGATGAAGGCAGGGTTGACATCCTTATACCCCCGCAGAACACCTTGAATTGGAGTTGCGATGGCATCGGAAATTTGGAAAAAGATTGCATAGATCAGGAAATGCTGAATTAGCGATATCACTTCAGGTTCATCCGAATACAGCCCGGCGACATGGCTGCCGGCAAACAGCAGCACCAGCGCGGTAAGCAGGGAGAGGACCGCTGCCGTACCAATGCCCATGATTCCGTACTGGCGGGCATCCTTAAGCCGGCCGGAGCCACTCTCGAAGCCGACAAGTATCGTCAGACTCATACAGATGCTCAGCGGAATCATATACAGGGTAGACGCGAAGTTGATCGCTGCCTGGTGGGCTGCAATAGTAACTGTATCAAAACGGCTCATAAGCAGCGTTACGGCTGAGAAAACCGCAGTTTCAAAAAAAATTGAGAAGCCGATAGGTACACCGATCTTCAGCAGTTCCTTAAAGCTGCTCAGCGACATGGCATGGAATTTGCGGAAAAGCTGCAGGCCTCTAAAAGGCTCGGCTCGATAGATAAAAACCAGAGCAATCAGGAAGATTACCCAGTATGTAATGGCTGAGGCTACACCGGCGCCTACTCCGCCAAGGCGGGGGAAGCCGAAGTTACCGAAGATCAGCAGGTAATTGAGTCCCACGTTAACCGGAAGAGCAATCAGTGTGATGAACATCGAGACGCGGGTCTGACCCAGTGCATCAATGCAGCTGCGGACTACGGTATAACCGAACAACGGAATGATGCCAAAAGAAATCGCCCGCAGGAACCGGAAGGCGATATCGCGTACCTCTGGCTCCAGGTTCATGAAATTGAGTACCGGCGATAAGGCCAATCCGCCAAGAATGAGCACCAGCACCGATACGAGCAAGGAGAGCCACATGCCTTGCATGACCTGATGGGCAACATCTTTATTGCGGCGGCTGCCGATCAGATGGGAGACAATCGGTGTAATTCCCATTAGAATCCCGCTGAGCCCGGTCTGAATCGGAATCCACAAGCTTGTGCCGATAGCAACACCGGCGAGATCGTTCGTGCCGAATTTACCGGACATGTTCGTATCGAAGAAAGTAATGGCTGACAAGGCGATCTGTGTAATAAGGATCGGAAGCAGGATATGCAGAAACTGTCCGGCTTTTTGTTTAATGGAAGATGTCTGTTTCATAATGGTGAGTGCCCCGTTATCTTAATAGTAGTTGTAGGATGTACATGCTTAATTCTCAGTAAAAAACCCGGCAGTTGCCGGGTTCCGGTTCTTCTTATGGTGATTGGATACATCAGATAATTGCTGTAAGCTTATTGTTCGTAATCCACTTCCGAGGTATAACGGTTATTGGCGTTCCAGAGCAGGAATTCATCCACCTTCTCGTCCTTCAAGGCGCGGATCTGGTCTTCAACCTGCTTCTTGCCGTATTTGACATAATGGCCGCTGCCGAGCCAGCTGGCGGTGAAATCCTGAATCCATGGACGAATTACCGGCTTGTAGCTGCCGAGCGGATCAAGCTTCTTGTGCGTATCGACCATAGAGCCTTTGATTGTAGCATAAGGGTCCTTATCCGGATCTTTGACATCAAACCAGCCGGTAGAGTAATGGCTTGGATAGACCATCGGACTGATGACATCCACATTCTTCGATATTTTGACGAAATCCTGACCAATGCCCTCTGCTGCAGGAACTGAGGCTGCATAGCCGAAGATATCAACAGATATACGTACGCCGAGTGGCGCGAGCTCTGCTTTGGCATATTTGACAAAGTCGGCAATGATTTCTACACGCGGTCTGTCACTCTTGGTGTATTTCAGTGTATCTGCACGTTTCTCGAAGCCTTCAGGGAAGCGTACATAGTCAAATTGAATTTCCTTGAATCCAAGCTTCGCGGCTTCTTTGGCAATATCTACATTGTATTTCCACACCGCTTCATTATAAGGATTCACAAAGCTGTCTCCGCCTTTGTTAGCCCAGACTGAGCCGTCGGTATTTACAAAGGATAATTCCTTGTTCTTCTTGGCCAATACAGAGTCCTTGAAAACAACAATCCGGGCAATCGGATATACGTCATGCTCCTTCAGACGTGTCATCAGCTTGTTGATATCTCCAATGAACGGCTGGGGATGTCCCATTTGCTGGAGCTCCGTGTTATCCGTTTTGTATGTGATGTATCCGGCGTCATCCTTGATATCGATGACCATGGAATTCAGTTCCGTCTTGTCGAGCAGGGCGAGCAGGGTTTCCATGCGTTCACCCCCGGCGCTGTAGGCTGTTACATAAATCCCCTTAACCTTAGGTGCATCCGGCTGCGGATCGGTATAAAGTGCTGCGTCTGGTGTTGCACTTGGTGAAGGTTCCGGTGCTGCCGTGCCTCCAGCTCCACCCGGTGTAATCGCTGTTGCCTCTGGATTCGTAGTGTGTTCTGCGACGATGGGGGGATTCATGGCGCTCTGCAGTGCTGCTGCCACATCAGCGTCGTGGCCGTTATTCGGCACACCAACGCCTCCCAGGGCCATCATCAGTAATGCCCAGGTGATGTTCATTCGTTATTCGCTCCCTTTATGTACATTCCCTTAAAGTATAAAGTAACGGATGCACTCAAAAAGAACAGACTTGTAACAATACCCGTAATTTTTGGTGTCATAAAAAACCGCTCTTGTTGTTTATAAACGGGATGTACAGATTTTGAACCGCTGAATTAAAAAGTAAATGCCGCTCGGATCCGGCACGATGGCCGAATCTGAAGCGGCAACTATAAAAACTTGCTCTTAGGGCAGCTTGCTCAATGAAGATACGCAGAATTCTGATGCTCGCAAATGCTGTAATGGATGATATCCATGGCATCTGCCGGTTCCAGAATACTCAGACCGTCACGCAGAACGATTACAGAATTGAGTTCGTCCTGCTTCAGAAACGGTATCATATCGGGATACCACCTCATGACGATTGCTGACAGTTTTACCGTTTCCATTTCCACAAAAATCACCCTTTCCTTTTTCGAATCGAACTGAATTTGAATTCAGGGTCCACCCGGAAAAACGAAGTGCCTGGAAAAAAGAGGGGTAAATCACAATCTTCATGAAATTAGGGTCCTGCGTGGTACTAATATATCACAATTTTAAAATATGCGCATTTTTTTCGGAGCCTATCTTTTGCGGAAAGACCCCATAACCCCGACTGTTTCAACGATGTTCACAAAAGCCTGCGGGTCGCTTGTTTTGATGATCCGTTTGAGCTCAGCGAGTTCGTAACGTGTGGTCACTGTCATTAGCATGTCCCGTTCCACATGAGAATAAGCGCCTTCCGTCTTAATCTTTGTAACACCGCGCTGAAGCCCCAGCAATTGCTGCAGAAGCTCATCCGTCCGGGTTGTTACTATATAGACGGTGACTTTGATGTGGCTGACATGAATCAGATCGACGACCTTACCGCTCACATAAATGGAGACCATGGAAGCAAGGGCCAGGTTCCAGTTGTTATCGAAATAAGCTGCGGCCAGAATAACGAGCCCGTTAAGGCCGACCAGGACATTGCCAATCGGGAAATCGCGGTAACGTGTAATAATCGAGCCCAGAATATCGAAACCGCCGGACGAGCCGCCCACACGGAAAGACACTCCGGCCCCGACACCTACAAGCACCCCTCCGAAGACGGAAGCCAGCAGCATATCCGAGGATACCTGATGCACCGGTACCAGGGTCATCAGCCAGGTTGTGGCTCCGACAGAGAGGATACTGAGGATAATGAACCTCCGTCCGAGCTGGAACCAGCCGGCGGCAAGCAGCGGCACATTGAAGAGTAAATACAGCAGGCTGATATTAAATGGAGTGAAGTAACCGACCAGCATGGCAAGGCCCGATACTCCTCCACTGAGCAGTCTGTGCGGGATCAGGAACAGATTAAAGCCGCAGGCAATCATCGCAGAACCGAAGATTACGGCCAGATAACTCCCGAATAGTCTGAGTTTCAACAAACAAATTCACCTCTATGTTTAATGTAAGTAATGAAAGAAAGGAATGTACTGGTATTCCTGATCCGGTTTGTGATATAATGTATAGGATATTCTTGAGTAGGACGTTACAATGGTATTTTTGCATTGCTTAGAATGCGAAGTTACAGTTGTCAGGTATATGTAGTGGCCTGATCATAGGACATTTTTTTTGTCCCAATACGCGCTAAACCATGCAGGAAATACGGCATGATTGGACAGCCTATAAATGTGTTTACCGCTACTTAAGAATACAGACAAGCATGTGGAATGTCCACTGTATAGAAGGAGCATGAATAATTTGAAAACATTCGCAGAATTCGGCTTGGAGCCAAAAGTGCTACAAGCAATCACTGAACTAGGATTTGAGGAAGCAACACCCATTCAGGAGCAAGCTATTCCGCTTGCAATGGCCGGATCGGATCTGATCGGCCAGGCACAGACGGGTACAGGTAAGACCGCTGCTTTCGGGATTCCCCTCATTTCCAAGATCGTCCGGGAAGAAGAGAAGATCGTTGCACTGATTATGACGCCTACACGCGAGCTTGCTATCCAAGTAGCGGAAGAAATCGGCAAATTGACCCGCTTCAAGGGACTTCGTTCACTGGCTATCTACGGCGGGCAGGATATCGGCCGTCAAATCCGCGGACTCAAGAAGAAACCACAGATCATTATTGGTACACCGGGACGTCTCCTGGATCATATCAACCGCAAAACCATCCGTCTTGATGATGTACAGACCATTGTACTTGATGAAGCTGATGAAATGTTGGATATGGGATTCATGGAGGATATCCAGACGATCCTCAAGCTCGTACCGGAAGAACGTCAGACGATGCTCTTCTCGGCTACTATGCCTCCTAACATTCAACGTCTTGCCCAGCAGTTCCTGAAGAATCCACAGCATGTATCCGTAATTCCTAAGCAAATCAGCGCACCGCTAATCGATCAGGCTTATATTGAAGTTCCTGAACGCCAGAAGTTCGAAGCGCTCAGCCGTTTGATCGATATGGAGTCCCCTGATCTGGCTATCGTCTTCGGCCGTACCAAACGCCGTGTAGACGAGCTTGCTGAAGGATTGCAGAAACGCGGATATTCCGCTGATGGCCTTCATGGTGACTTGTCGCAGAACCAGCGCGATGCTGTAATGCGCAAATTCCGCGACGGCAGTATTGATGTACTGGTTGCTACAGACGTTGCAGCACGCGGTCTGGACGTTTCCGGTGTAACTCATGTAATCAACTTCGACCTTCCGCAGGATCCGGAAAGCTATGTACACCGTATCGGCCGTACCGGCCGTGCCGGTAAAGAAGGTACAGCATGGTCCTTCGTGACTCCGCGCGAAATGGATCACCTGCACCTGATTGAACGTGTTACCCGTCACCGTATTACCCGCAAACCGCTTCCTACAATGGCTGAGGCTATTGAAGGCAAACAGCGCATTACGGCTGAACGTCTGCTGGCAATGGTTGAGGACGGCGGCGAACTGAACGAATACAAAGGTATTGCCATTCAATTGCTGGAGCAATATGATTCTGTACAGCTGCTATCCGCAGCTATGAAGCTTCTTACCGGCGATAACAAGGATGCGCAAATCGAGCTGACTCCTGAAGATCCGATCCGCGCAAAACGCCGCGGAGGCAAGAACGATATCCGCAGCGGACGCAAGCCTAACGGCGGCGGCTATGGCGGCAACCGTACGGGCTCCGGAACTGGAAGCAGCAGCGGCGGCTATCGCGGCAACCGTGATAATGCCAGCGGCGGCGGAAGCACGCGTGGCGGCTACAGCAGCGGCTATGGCAGCAACAGCGGCAGCAGCTACGGCGGCGGCTACAAAGGCACCCGTGATGCGGGAGCAGGACGCGATGGCGGTGCAAGCCGCAGCGCAGACCGTAAACCGTCGGCACGCCCAAGCAGCACAAGCACCCGTCCGGCTAAACAGGATTACGAAGTTTAAGCATTACGTATGACATAAGAAGAAGACGAGCGACCGCGAGCGGTTCTCGTCTTCTTTTTTTGCAGAGATAAGAATGATATGCTTCGAGTAATACCTTATTCCTTATCATGCACATTTAGATGAAAGTGCGGGTAATAATGACGAGCAGAATGAACAGGACGAGAATGGTACCGGTGGAAGTCCAAGGATTGCAGCAACCGGGTGCGGACATGGGGTTAACCTCCTTTAAACAGTGGTTGTTGTGGTTACGATTCTAATATATGGACGGATCACAGAGCTTGCGTAGACACTTACCTATAACTTGTAAACTTGGGCGCTGGAAAAGTCCGGGTCAAATAGGGTATAGTTAAGATACGCAGTATGCGCTAGATAGACAGGAGGAAGGGAATTGGAGTTTAAGGGAGCAATGGGCGGTTTATACCGCATCACAGAATGGATATCACGTATTGCCTTCAGTAATATTTTGTGGGCACTGTGTTCGATTCCATTTCTGTTCGCAGGAGTTATGAAGATGATTATGCTGGGTTCGGAAGCAGGCGGACCGAATGAGCAGATCACGCTCAACTGGGTACTTGGCGTACTCGCGCCATTCACTGTATTTCCCGCTACGGCGGCGTTATTCACAGTGGTACGCAAATGGGTGATGGGCAACACAGATGTAAGCACATTCCGCACTTTTTTTCAGGGGTACAAAGAGAATTATTTCAAAAGCATGCTTGGAGGCATTATCTACACCCTGCTGTTCGTGATTATGTACGTTGATGTTACCGTATACATGACACAAATGGCCAATCTCAAAATCGTCGGTATTCTGATGCTCGTGCTGATGATTATTTTGTTCGTTTCCATGTTCAATTTCTTCTCGATAGTGGTTCATTACCAGATGACCTTCAAGGAAGTGGTGACCAACTCCATTCTGTTGACCATCGCCCGGCCGATCCGTGTATTCTCTACACTAATTGGTTCAGCGGTTCTTCTCTATATAGGTCTGCGGTATCCGGTGCTCTACGCTCTTTGTATTCCTACTTTCATTGCTATGCTTGCTTTCTTTAACTTCTATGCAACGTACAATAAGCTGCAGCTGCAGGTGGAGAAGAAGAAGCTGGCTGAAGAGCAGGCGGCGCTGGAAGCAGCCGAGAATGATGGCATGCCTTCGGACGAGGATGAAGAGGAAGCGGAAGAAGGGGTTAACCTCAAGAAGAGTTAACATTCCGTTAACCGAAAGATCAATAATTTTGACGGAAATTTATTCCAGTGTTAATTAAAGCGCATACAGGTTTACTTTTTCGTTAAAACGCAATATAATATTAATAAATCCTGCGATGTACGTTATGGTTGCTCGTTGTTTTGAACCAATGATAATGTCTTGGGAGATCTACATGAAGCGCGGCTGAACAGCCCTGTCTATACGACTTGGGGAATTCAAAAACGACTTCTGCGGTCACCCACCTGCTATAGCAGGTTCAGAAGACACTGCAGCCGGACGGCATAGGCGGGTTTTCTACTGTTTTTGACAAGGCACCCTGTTACCTGCTCACCTGCAGGAGTAGGGTGCCTTTTATGGTGTGTGTTTCGGGGGTATTTTGTTAGCAGTACTTGTAAGTGCATTGCTGTTCCCGCCAGCTAATGGAAGCGGGATGTTAGGAATGCCCTGCCTGGCTGGGCTATTTACCCGGACAAAGTGCGCTATGCTCTTTTGTTCCGGGGATAAGAGTGTTACACTTAGAGTAATGAACTTGGGATTTGAAGAGGGGGAAGAATTTTGTCGTTGAAAAGAACCTTGGTCGGTTTATTTCGCAGTCATGACGGAACAAGCGACCGTGCAAAAGATCCGACACTCAAAACACGTTATTACACTCTTTCAAGAGACAAGGCGTGGGATGAAGTATCCGCAACGCTGAAGAAGATTCCTGGATTCAAAGTGCTTCACGAAGTACAGTCTGTAGGGGAGATCACCCTGGAGAAGAGAACGGCGTTCGGCCGCACATTGGATATCACCGTATCTGTGCTGAGTACCTCGCCGGTACGCTGTGCCGTAGATATGTATTCCGCATCCAGAGGATCGCTTGGCGATTTGGGTGCCAATTACCGTGTCATTCAGCGTTTGTACCAGTCACTGGATAAGAAGCTGGGCAAATATAAGGCTGATTAAGGGCAAACTGCACTTTTCTGTCCAGAGATTGTATGCGGTTTCTAAGCGCGGTACAGGCCGTGCCGGGCATTAATAAATAGGGCTCATCATACGCAAAAAGCGGGAGAAGGATGACCTTCTGCCGCTTTTTTTCACAAAGTAAGACTGAAAATGTATAAGGATGATGCGCTTGCGGTTACAGCAGTGCCCGAACAGCAGAGATGGCAGCTTCATAGTCCGGATGCTCCGCCATTTCGCCGAGATATTCAACATAAGTCAGCTTGTCATTCTTGTCCACGACGAAGATGGAACGCATATCCAGACGGAATTCCTTGATCAGTACGCCGTAGGCTTGTCCGAAGGATGTTTCCTTGTGGTCAGAGAGTGTAATTACACTGTCAATGCCTGCAGCGCCGCACCAGCGTGCCTGAGCAAAAGGCAGGTCTGTGCTGATAGTGAGGATAACCACGTCATCGCCGAGACCGGCAGCCTCGCTGTTGAAGCGGCGGGTCTGTGCATCGCACACACCGGTGTCGAGGGAAGGCACAACGCTGATCAGCTTTATTTTGCCGGCATAATCACCGAGTGAAGCATCTTCCAGCAGATTTTTGCTTACAACGAATGCTGGTGCGGAATCTCCTGCCTTCAGTTCAGGTCCTACGAGAGTAATGGGATTGCCTTTAAAAGTAGCTACGCCTGTTCTTTCTTGCGTCATGTCCTTGTTTCCTCCTTGGATTGCAATATTGGATTGTTACTGCCACAATAAATTATAATCTTTTTAGAAGCTGAATGTCGAGCCGGACAAACATACATAAAAGGATGGGTGCTATGATTTTCATACGATACGAGAAGTGGAAAAGTTATCTCCGGTATTATCCGGTAACCTGTGTGCTGATTCTGGCCAATGTTCTGATGTTCATTGTACTGTCGCTGAATGGCGGCTCAACGAATCTGCAGACTCTCGTGAAGTTCGGGGCAACGGTAAATGTCGGACCAGAGAAAGAGGAGCTGTGGCGCTACGCTGCGGCCATGTTCCTGCATAACGGGTTTGCCCATCTGTTCTTTAACAGTTTCGCCCTGCTGGTATTTGCGCCTCCCCTGGAGCGGCTGATGGGCTGGTGGCGGTATGCGCTGCTGTATCTGGCCGGCGGGTTCCTTGCGAACCTTCTGGGGGTTGCCGTCAGCGGCCGCGGAGTAGTTGAGATCGGGATTGTCTCTGTAGGCGCCTCCGGTGCCATCTACGCCGTTTATGGCGCATTCCTCTACATTGCGTTGCTGCAAAGAACGATGATGGACGAGGGCTCGCGCAAGACGCTGTACGGCCTCCTGGTGATGGGGATTATTATGTCGTTTGCCACACCGCATGTAGATTATATGGCCCATATCGGCGGTCTGGTAGCCGGATTCTTCATTTACGGACTAATGATCCGCGTGTTCAAACGAAACCGACGATAAGAGAGGGTGTAGACGTGGAGCTTAGACAGCTGCAGTATTTTTTAAAGGTTGCCCAAAAGGAACATGTCACCAGAGCGGCGGAGGAGCTGCATGTCGCACAATCTGCAGTAAGCCGCCAGATCCATCAGCTTGAGCAGGAGCTTGGTGTAGATCTGTTCATGCAGAAAGGGAGGAACCTGCAGCTTACTCCCGTCGGACAGCTCTTTTGCAAAAGAGTAGAGTCTCTCCTTAATGAACTGGACCGTTCGGTGGCGGAGGTTCATGAATTCCTTGATCCGGAGCGCGGGGAGATCCGCATCGGCTTCCCGCATAGCCTCGGGACCCATCTCATTCCTTCCATTGTTGCGGAATTCCGCCGTCATTATCCGCATGTTAAATTCCGCTTTAAGCAGGGGGCATATCCGTCGTTAATTAAGGATGTGATTTCGGGTGAGGTGGACCTGGCCTTCATTTCTCCATTTCCGGAGAATGACGGGCATGTGGCCGGAGATATTGTAATGACTGAAGAGCTGTTCGCCATTCTGCCGCAGAATCATCCGCTGGCCGGAGAGGAAGTGATCCGGCTGGAACAGCTGCGGGAAGAGAAATTCGTCTTGTTCAGCCAAGGCTACTCGCTGCGGCCGATTGTATGGCAGGCTTGTCTGCAGGCGGGCTTCAAGCCGCAGATTGCTTTTGAAGGCGGGGAGACAGATACGATCCGCGGTCTGGTAGCTGCCGGGATGGGAGTAAGTCTGCTGCCGGAGATGGCGTTCTACCAGACCAATCCGATGCAGCCGGCGCAGGTCCGGGTCGTTGAACCCTCGGTTACAAGAACGGTGGGGCTGATTCACAGGGCGGACGGCAAGCTGCCGCTGGTGGCCCGTTCATTTCGTACCTTCCTGCTAACCTATTTCAAAGACAGACAGCAAAACAATACCCCGGTCGGCTCATAGCCTACCGGGGTATTGTTTGTAATTATCTAATGGTTCGCTCTTAGTCGCGGTTGCCCAGGAACATGAGGATCAGTCGGATAAGCTCGAGCAGCGATACCAATGCTGCTGCTACGTACGTGAGTGCTGCGGCATTCAGGACCTTGGCGACACCGCGTTCCTCTTCATTGCGGATGAAGCCTTGCTGGACCATGATCTGGCGTGCCCGGCTGCTGGCATTGAACTCAACGGGCAGCGTGACAAGCTGGAAAGCTACTGCGGCCGAGAAGAAAATGATCCCCAGACCAATAAGATTCAATGAGCTGAAAATAAAACCGGCCAGCAGCATAAAGGGTGCAACACCTGATGCGAAGTTAACGACCGGGAACATCCGGTGGCGGAGCGTCAGCATTGGATAATGTTCCTTATGCTGAATTGCATGGCCAATCTCGTGACAGGCGACGGAAACCGCTGCGATGGAGCTTTCATAATATACGGGCTCAGACAGCCGGACAACACGGTTGATCGGGTCGTAGTGGTCGGAGAGGGTACCCCGTACCGGTTCAATGGGTACATCGTACAGTCCGTTGGCGTCGAGCATACGGCGGGCGGCCTCATATCCGGTCAATCCATTCATGTTGGGCACCTTAGCCCATTTCTTGAAATTACCCTTGACCCTGAACTGCGCCCACACGGAGAAGATAAAAGCGATAATTAATAATAGATACATTAGGGGCATCATATGTCTCATTCCTCCACTTTAAGTTACAAGCTGTTACATTGGCGGCCCCTGCGTCAGCAGAAGCCGGATCGCTTCCATGCAGGCAACGCCTTGCGGAATTAATGCTGCTAATGCCCGGTTGGCCTGTCCGGGCTTCAAACCGCTGATTACCGGTTCAAGAGCCTTGACTTCGCGCTCAAGCTGCTGCATCTGAATCTCAAGCTGAACCAGTTTGCTCGAGACCTCGGCTTCCGGTGTAGCTGCATTCCATTTGCCCATCAGGGATTTGATTTCTTCCAATGTATATTTCTCCTGCTTTAGCTGATTAATACGTTGTAAATTGATCAAGGTTTCATGACTGTACAGCCGGTAGTTCTTCATGCTTCTTGATTCGGGTGTAATAAGTCCGAGCTTCGTATAATAATCAATGGTACGTTCACTCGTGCCGGCCGCCTTGGCCAGCTCACCAATCCGGTAAAGGGTCATATCTCCAAGTCATCTCACCTCGCTCGAAGCGGCAGGCTGTAATACAGCGATGTGCTCTGCTTCATTTATTATTCTTATAATTAATGATACCAAATCGCAAACCATACAGTCAAACGTCACACTTACTTAAAGTATATGCATTTAATTTCTGAAAGATTCGCTGTTTATTTATATGAGGTGATACCTTCTTTGCGGAGCGCGGGAGCAAAGATGTCCATAATGGTGGGGGTTCAGACAGGGCAGTGCGAGTTATATGTAACATGACATGTGATGTATTGACTTAAGAACCCTGAATATCATAGATATTATAATGAACTGCTTAGGAAAAGCGGTTAAACTTATTTTATATTGAAGATAAACAAGGCTGATGTCAGGAAAAATCCGGCGTGAAAAGGTATGTTTACTAACAGACATTAATAAAAATACATAATGAATAGTCTTAAATCTTACACGCAGTGTATACGCTTGCAACCTTGTCTGGTATAGAAGCTGGCGGTTTCTGCGGATTATCTGCGATATGGCGGGAGAATTGTCATACGGTGAATAAATCGTGAGCTTCCAATAATAAATTAAAACATTCAAAAAAATAGTCTTGTCAATTTCCCTGACTTCTGATTATAATGACATTAAGAGTTTCACGCTTTGTTAGAAAATATAACATTGGGGAGTGGGGTAAAGTATGAAAAAAAAGATGTTGATGATGTTCCTGGCCATGGTTACACTGATGATCTATCCGGTCAGCGCATTTGCAGCTGAGGGTCCGGCAACACCGGATCTGCAAATCGGACTTGACACTGCGTTTACGTTCCTGGCATTTATCCTTGTATTCTTTATGCAAGCCGGTTTTGCAATGCTTGAAGCAGGTTCAGTCCGGATGAAGAATGCAGGCCACGTTGCCGGTAAGACGGTATTGACACTGGCCATTGCAAGCTTGTGTTTCTGGGCTCTGGGCTTTGGTCTTGGCTTCGGTAACGGCAATAGCTTCTTCGGTACAACAGGCTTCTTCTACGGTGGAGATACAACGGCTTCCTCGTTCGAATCCCTGGCATTCTCCGATGTCACTCTAAATGTTAAGTTCCTGTTCCAAATGGCTTTCGCAGCGGTTTCTCTGGCGATCGTATCCGGTGGTATGGCGGAACGTGCGAAGCTGAGCGTATACATCATCTTCGGAATTCTCTTCTCAGTAGTGATCTATCCGGTTGTAGCACACTGGGTATGGGGCGGCGGCTGGCTGGCTGAGCTGGGCATGCAGGACTATGCAGGTTCCACGGTTGTCCATCTTACAGGTGCAACTGCAGCTGTTGTGGCAACAATCCTTCTTAAACCCCGTCTGGGCAAGTTCAATAAAGAAGGCAAACCGGTTATCATTCCTGGTCACAACCAGGTATTCACAGTACTCGGTGTTATCATTCTCTGGTTCGGCTGGTTTGGCTTCAACCCGGGTAGTGCATTGTCCCCGATGGGCGGATTCTTCGGCCACGTGGCACTGACAACGAACCTGGCTGCTGCGGCAGGCGGTCTGGCAGCACTGATTGCTTCCTGGCTGTACTTCGGTAAGTCGGATATTCCGGCAATGCTGAATGGTGTTCTGGCTGCACTCGTTGCGATCACTGGTGCCTGTGCATTTGTAGAACCTTGGGCAGCAATTCTTATCGGCTTTATCGCTGGTGCATTCACATTCATGACATCACAGTGGCTGGAACGTGCAGGACTTGACGATCCAATCTACGCTTTCTCTGTTCACGGTATTGCAGGAATGTGGGGAGCGATTTCTACAGGCTTGTTCGCAACACCTGAGCTTGTTGAAACTGTTGGTGTCGGTAAACCCGGTTTGTTCTACGGCGGCGGTGTACATCAGCTCGGAGTACAGGCGCTTGGTGTGATCGGAACCTTTGCTTTCGTAGCGGTGATGTCCTTCATTATCCTCTACGTGATGAAGATGGTTATCGGACTTCGTGTAACGGAAGAGGAAGAATTGATGGGTCTGGATATCAGTGAGCATGGTACTTACGGTTATCCTGAACAAATGAAACTGATTACAGAATCGGAATCCAAACCCTTGAAATAATTATATCTTCTACTCAATAGGGAGGCGGACCGAGTGGCTTCGATGGAGACAGCAGACTGGAACGAAGAAAGATACTTGTCCATCGTAACGGCCGGTTCGCCGCTGGAGCTTAAAACCAGGCGTACCGCTTGTCAAAAAGTACTTCTGGAGCAATTAAACGTTATTCCGGTTGAGGAATGGATGTGCCGGGTGAATGCAATGCATGATCAGATTGCACGAACGGCGGTACACATATGTGAGGCGCAGATGAAGGAGGCGGGCTATGGCCTGCCTCCCTGCGCCTATTCCTTTATTGTATTCGGCAGTGCAGGCAGACAGGAAGCTACACTGTGGAGTGATCAGGATAATGGCTTGATTGTAGAAGGAGAGCTGGATGGGCTCAAGAAAAGCTATTTCGAAGCCTTTGGAGCCATGTTGTCCGATGTGCTTGAAACTACAGGTTATGAGAAATGCGACGGCAAGGTGATGTGCTCCGAGCCTTTGTGGCGTAAAACACTGCCTGAATGGGAGCATCAGCTGGCGGGATGGATGGAGCAGCTGGAATGGGAACCTGTCCGTTACCTGATCATAGCTTCTGATATGCGCCATGTGGCCGGGAGCGTAGAATTGTCCGCGAAGTGGAAGGAAGCTTTTCATGCCGGTTTTGCAGACAATCACAAACTTACTATGGCTGTGCTGCGCAATACCGTGCGCCATAAGGCAACGCTTAATCTGTTAGGACAGGTACTCACGGAGCGGTTTGGCGATTATGCAGGCGGTTTTGATGTCAAATACGGTCTTTATATCCCGCTTGTCAATATTGTCAGGCATTTGTCGCTGCTGCACGGGATAAAGGATTCTTCGACGCTGAAGAGGCTTGAGCATTTGGCTGAACTGGACAAATACCAGCATCTTGAAGAAATCCGGCGGGCATTTCTGACAGCCTTGAAGATGCGTGTGAATACGCCTTATACGGTGGAGGACGGCTTGCTTGCAAGCAGTGATTACTATGCCGAGAATGATTTGAAGAATAAGCAGCTCAGAGCTGAGCTGCGGGAAAGTCTGCTGCTGGTCAGGCGTCTGCACAAGGCCCTGCAGCGTCAGCTCCGGTCCGCGGAAAGGAGACAGCCATGAAGGAGCCGAACAAAGGCGGAGGGTTCTGGAACAACCTGAGACAAGGCGGAATGCCATCCGCCATCGCTTCCATGAGAGGCGGAGAATCGGCGCAGCAAACCGCACAGCAGATGGCTTTTATCCGTTCTCTTATGCGTGAAAAACGGCGTCCGGAAGTGCTGCACACTCCGCTCTCTGAGCTGGAAACCGTTATATTTGATCTTGAGACTACCGGCTTCTCCCATCAGGGAGGGGATGAAATTATGTCCTTCGGGGCGATCCGTGTGGTAGGGGAAGAGATTAAGGAAGACGAATGTTTCTATACGCTGGTGAATTGCGGGACGGCTATTCCTGATAATATTACCAGGCTTACCGGGATTTCAGAGGAAATGACATCCAGTGCCCCGTCTTTGATTGACGGACTGCACAATTTCATGTCCTTTGTCGGCCAGAGAGTACTGGTAGCACATGGAAGTGCACATGATAAATCTTTTCTGAATGCCGCCTTATGGAAAACCTCCAAGGTGCAGCTGACCCACCGGGTACTGGATACGATGATGCTGGCCCGCTGGCTGGAGCCGCACCGCAGTAATTACACGCTGGATGAACTGCTGGCCATCCACGAGATCCCGATTGAAGGCCGTCATCATGCGCTGGAGGATGCCAAAATGACGGCGAAATTATGGGTAGCTTATCTCCGGCAGATTTCCCAGAAGAACCAGGTGGAGACACTGGGCGATCTGTACGCTTATCTAAGCAGGACTTAAGGGCACATGCTGTAAGGTAGGTGTCTGTGCAGTGCCGTTGCTGTCCGTACGCTGTATTAGGAAGCCGTTCAACAGCGGAGTACCGGTATGGGCGGTTCCCGGAGAGCCGATCAGGTATACCTTGAACTCAGGCCCCAGCGAAGTCAGGCCGTTAAGATCGGCAAGAGAAGGCCAAGGCGCAGCATGCGGATGGGAGTGGAAGAATCCGACAGGTGCGGGTTCACGGTATGCGGCTCTGATCCACTCTCCGGGATCAGGTACAAAAGAATGCAGCGGGTCAGGCGCTACGTTGCGTATCGGCACATAGTTGTCGATACACATGCCACCCGCTGCGGCAGCTCCCAGCAGGATTCCGCAGGCTTCCTGCGGATAACAGGACAGCAGATGCTTCCCCAGCATATGCTGTACGGAAGAGCTCAGTCTGATCGACTGGGGGATTCCCTGGCTAGCTGTCATATCTTCACCCCTCTCTCTTCATGGGATTTCGTCTTTGACGGAATCCTCTTTTTTTATTGCAAATAACGTTTGAAACTGCAGCAGGTGGGGGTACAATAGAGGAAAATCCTCTAAGCAAAGGAACTGACTCCTATGAAAGCAGTCCATAAACGGAATTTGACTGTTCTGGCCCTGATTGTTTTTCTGGCCGTTCTTGCCATAGAGCATAGAAGCAAGGCTGAACCGAATGCGGTCGCGGTCCTTCAACAGCAGGCGGAGCCGGAGACTGGTGCTTCCGCAGGCTTGAGAGCCCCTTCATTCATGCTGCAGGAAGGCGACAAACGGTATGAAGTCGGGGGAGCAAGGGAGAAAGCGGTAATGCTGAATTTCTGGGCCTCCTGGTGTGATCCCTGCCAGCAGGAAGCTCCGGAGCTGAACAAGCTGGCAATGAAATACAGCGATGTGCTGGATATTTACGGCATCAATGTTACCAGCCAGGATTATAAACCCAACGCAGAACGGTTCGTCAAAAAGTACATGCTGGCTTTTCCGGTAATGTATGATCTGAAAGGCCAGATTTTCGATAAATATAATGGAGCCGTATTCCCGACCAATGTACTAATTGACAAGAATGGTGTAATTAGCGAGATCATTCTGGGTGTCCTGACCGCTGAGGAATTGGAGCAGAAGATTATTGCCTTAACCGGCTCCTAAGCGGGGCCGGCAGCAAGGTGCTGCAAAGCCCCCCGGTGCGGATGTACTTCCGCACCGGAGGGCTTTTGCTTTTGAACAACCTATGGATAAAGGCAGTTAGTGATTGACTAAGCCTCTCGGTTCACTGCTGGCCTGGGTGCCATGATCCAGCGAAATCTGTCCGAGCAGGGCATAGCGCATAGAATCGACCAGTGCCTCCCAGCTCGCTTCAATCACGTTGCTGGAGACGCCTACTGTGCTCCAGGTGTCTCCGTAGTCTTTGGATTCAATGAGTACGCGAACCTTCGCTGCTGTCTGGTCCTGCTCGTCAAGCACCCGGACCTTATAGTCGGAGAGGTGCATATCCTTAAGCTGCGGGAAATACGTCTGCAGCGCCTTGCGCAGCGCGTTATCCAGCGCATTGACCGGACCATTGCCTTCCGCTGCAGTGTACAGGTTCTCGCCGCCGACCTTCAGTTTGACGAAGGCTTCAGAGACGACGGGGCGGCCGGCAGTTTTCTCTACCAGCATCTTGAACGACTCGAAGGTGAACAGCTCGTTCATCTCCCCGGTAGCTTCCCGGAGCAGCAGTTCAAGCGAGGCATCCGCCCCTTCGAACTGATATCCCTGATGCTCCAGGTCCTTGATCTTATCAATAACCTTGCGGGCCTGTTCGCTGCTTGGATCGAGACTGAGCCCCATCTCCTGGGCTTTGGACAGCACATTGCTCTGTCCTGCGAGTTCAGAGACAAGCACACGCTGTTTGTTGCCGACCAGCTCGGGAGCGATATGCTCATAGGTGCGCGAATCGCGCAGAATGGCCGAGACATGAATGCCGCCCTTATGGGCAAAAGCAGCGGTTCCGACATAAGGCTGGTTTACCGGCATGTTCACGTTGGCGACTTCGCTGATGAACCGGGCGGTGTTGGTTAATTGGGGTAACGAATCTCCCGGGATACAGTGATACCCCATCTTCAACTGCAGGGTTGGAATGATGGAGCACAGATTGGCGTTGCCGCAGCGTTCGCCGTAGCCGTTGATGGTTCCCTGGACCTGACGTACACCCGCACCGATTGCGCTTAAAGTGTTGGCTACCGCAAGCTCGCAATCGTTGTGTGTATGAATGCCCAGAGCAGCACCCGGAAGCTGGATGCCCATGCCGGAGACGATCTCCTGAATTTCATGCGGCAGGGTTCCGCCGTTAGTATCGCACATTACAAGCCAGTCGGCTCCGGCTTCGCGGGCACGGGCGAGTACGGCAGAAGCATATTCGGGGTTGTTCTTATACCCGTCGAAGAAATGCTCCGCATCGAAAATGACCTCCAGTCCCTGACGTTTCAGGTAGGAGATGGAGTCGCCGATCATAGCCAGGTTCTCTTCCAGTGTAGTCTGCAGCGCAGTATGGACATGGAAGTCCCATGACTTTCCGACCAGGGTCGCTGCCGGAACACCGGCATCAATCATTCTTTGCAGCCCGTCGTCGTGCTCCGCTACCGAATTCTTGCGGCGGGTGCTGCCGAAGGCTGTGATTTTGGCATTCAGATGGAGTTCCTGGACTCTTTTGAAAAATTCGATGTCTTTGCTGTTGCTTCCCGGATTGCCGCCTTCAATATAATGGACACCCAGATCGTCGAGTTTCCGGGCAATCTTCAGCTTGTCATCCGCCGACAGACTGATCCCTTCGCCTTGAGTGCCGTCGCGCAGGGTAGTATCGAAGATGGAGATAGACTTAGACATGAGTGTCCTCCTAAAAGTGTTGTTTGGCATAACTTCCTTGAAACCGCTTCGTGCAAAACTGGCCTCGGAAGCATTAGCTTAAGTTGTAGTTGTAGTTAGCATACACATATATGAAATTAATTTTTATATTATAGCATTTTTACGCGGGAAAGTAACAAAGAACTTTTCACTTAAACGCCACAAGAGGCTCTTCTGCAAGTTGACCTTCCGCAAGGTGAAGAGGTATGCTGAAAATAACAATGGAACCCTGAAGATAAGAAGGTAGATACCATGCAGAATGTGGATCAATATTATCCGGCAAGCGGCAGGGTTATTCTACATGTGGATATGAATGCCTTTTACTGCTCGGTGCATGAGGCGGAGGATCCGGAGCAGTATAAAGGTAAAGCGACGGCCGTTGCCGGGAGCGTGGAGTCCAGACGGGGGATCATCGTCACTTGCTCCTACGCCGCACGCAGGCTGGGCATCTCAACCGGCATGCAGGTGCAGAAGGCGCTGCGTATCTGTCCATCCTTAATCCTTATTAAGCCGGACTTTCATTTATACCGCAAGTACTCGAATGCATTTATGCAGATTGCTTACAGCTATACTCCGCTGCTTGAAGCGGTATCGATAGACGAATGTTATCTGGATATTACCGGTTCGCGCCAATTCGGCACCCCTCCGCAGATTGCCGAGACGCTGCAGCGGCGTATTATGGAAGAGCTGGGTCTGCCCTGCTCCATCGGGATTGCCCCCAATAAGCTGCTGGCGAAGATTGCCTCTGATCTCAAAAAGCCGAATGGCATATCCGTGCTGCGGCTGCGCGATGTGCCGTCCATTCTATGGAACAAACCCTGCAACGAGATGTTCGGAATCGGCAGCAAGACGGCCGAGAAGCTGAAGAAGCTGGGTATTTACAGCATTGGACAGCTGGCGGCAGCGGATGAGGCGATGCTGGTCGGACATTTTGGCGTGATGGGCTCATGGCTGAAGCGGGCCGGCAACGGGATCGATCACGGGGTAGTGAACCCTGAGCGGGAACAGAGCAAGTCCATCGGCCACACGACTACACTGCCGCGGGATGTGGTGGGGCTGGCGGAGGCGCGTCCAATCCTGCTGAATCTCAGCGATCAGGTGGCGCGGCGGCTGCGGAAGCAGGGTCTGGTCGCTGCGGGAGTGCAGCTTACGATCCGTACACCGGATATGAAGACGATTACCCGTTCGCGCCAGCTTGAGGCACCTACAGAGAGCGCTGAAGACATCTATAAGGCTGCCCTGGACCAGTTCGCGCGCCACTGGAAGGCCGACAAGCCGGTGAGGCTTCTGGGGGTGACCCTTCAGGGGCTGACGCTCAAGGAGGATTCCGCAATTCAGCTGGATCTGTTCGATTACGAACGGCAGCCGAAGAAGGAATCGCTGAATAAGGCGATGGATATGCTGCGCAACAAGTTCGGTGAGAATGCGGTGCTGACAGCAGGGATGCTCACCGACAGCCACTCGGCGCGGCTGCGCAATCACAAGGAGCGGGGGACTTCACTGCAGAAGGACAATCTTAGCGGCGCGGACCGGGATACCGACTGAAATCTTCGTGATCCGGTGCAGCCCAGCGGCAGCTGGATTATGGGGCAATAATGTAAACACATTGAAAATTCATTGAAATTGTATTCTATTTATATTAATATGAGAAAAATAACAGACTGCTACTGCAGGCTGTATTGTTTAATCGGGAGGCAGAGATAAAATGGCTAAGTACACTTGGGTCGAAAAAGATACATGCATCGCTTGTGGTGCTTGTGGCGCGACGGCCCCTGATATTTTTGATTACGATGACGAAGGTTTGGCAGAAGTGATCTACGAGAATGACGGTAACCACGGGAATGTAGTGATTCCGGACGACTTGTTCGATGACCTGCAGGATTCAGCGGATGGATGCCCTACAGACTCCATCAAGATCGCGGATGCGCCGTTCAACAAAGAAGGCTAAGTCCGGACTTCAATTCATCAGTACCTAATGTAAGGATCGGATATAGGGTGAAACTTATATTTGATCCTTACATTAACATAAAGGCATCTCCTGACCGTGATAAATGCGGCTTGAGATGTCTTTTTTTAATGTCCTGACCGATATAAAATATAAATAAAACTAAGATTGAATCATAGATCCCCGGAGGCCAATGTGAAAAATTCGCAGCATCTTAAAGCATATGTGCAGATGCATCCTGATAACAAGATGGCATGGTACTTGCTCGGTAAGGAATACTATAAGAACGGTCAGCAGGGAAAAGCCAATTACTGCTTCAACCAGGCCGGCGAAGTGTATGAAGCTTTTGAGCACAGCAAGGTGCCGGCCGATATGCTGAAGCAATATGAGGATGGGCTGCTGCAATCAGCCCGGGAACGCCAGGCAGGCAAACTGCGGAAACGCCGTGTGCTACTGGCCTTCATGCTGCTGCTGCTGTTGCTGATTCCGGCTGCAGTGGCACCGGGGGCCAGCCAGGAAAGCTCTGACGCACCGGACGAGGAGAATGCGGCTGTTGCCCTGACTGAGCTGCCGGCGTCAGATGAAGAAGAGACTCCGGCAGTTCAGCCAAGCCTGTCCTTCACCGCTGTCGGGGCAGATGCCGTCTCCGGCGGCCAGGGACTGGCGGGTATCCTGCAGAAGGCACAAACGCCTTCCGCCACGGCGATGCTGAGCATGAAGCAGGCGGGTAAGTGGCTGGTGTGGAACAAGAAGCTTCCGCTGGCGGCTACGCTTGCCAAGAGTGAGGACGGACGCGTAGTGTACCAGTCCTATAACCCGGCTGCATGTGTCTGCCAGCCGCCTGATCCGGCGGATATCAAGAAGCAGGCGGGACTGTGGCAGGAGAAGCAGGAGGAGCTTGCCGTGCTCTGGAGTGCCATGAGGGCCTATAAGACGAGCAAAGGAGCCCTTCCCGGTTCACTGCAGGAGCTGGTGAAGCCTTTTCCGGCCAATTGGCTGGGCGGCACGACACCGCTCATGAAGGAAGAGTTCAGTCCGCTCCGCGGGGCAGCAGCGGGACTTGCTGCAGTGCCAAGCCCTTCTCCGCAGCCTGCCGTAACACCGGCCGCCGGTTCACCGGGGCAAGGTCAGACAAGCGGGGGCGGTCCTGAGGCGGGCAGCGGAGCCGGCGGGGCAGGAAGCCCCTTTTTTACAGAACCGCTCATGATTATTGTTGATAAACAAAAACACCGTCTGGCAGTAACCAGCGGCAGTATTATTCTGCGGAACTATGCAGTCGGATTGGGCGGGGAGAAGACGCCTGAGGGTAGCTTCGTAATCCGGGATAAAGTGGTCAATCCGAATGGACATGATAACGGTGAATTCGGCAGCCGGGGCATGCAGCTCTCGGACAGTAATTATGCGATACACGGTACGAATGAACCGGAAAGCATCGGGAAGGATGAATCACTGGGCTGTATCCGGATGAGCCGGAAGGATGTGGAGGAGCTGTTCGCGATGGTGCCGATGGGCACGAAAGTGCAGATTAGTAAAGGGGTCCTGCCTGAGGAGCTAGTCGTGCCGGAGGACCGGTTCCCTTCGGATGCGCCCCCAAATCAGACCAACCCCCATAAGGTCTACCATTGGTTGAATTAGTTCCCTGCTACGATAAACAAAACAACAATGAGAAGAACCAGCAGTACCAGACTTGCACTGATCCATAGGATTGCCTTGCGGTTAACTTCTTCTTTCTTCTGCTGCAGTGTAGGAGGTTTGCGTTTAGTTGACATATTGTCATCCTTCTTTCTCTCTTTATCTGTGATTACCCTTACATTGTAATGCGTTTACAAGAAAATTACTATACTCTGAGGGACACGCTGGAACAATCGCTGCGGCAAAAAACTTTTCTTTTCACCCGGAAACGGATAAAATTAAGAAGAAACCTATAGATACGGGAGTCGCCCTGCGATTTGTGGTTCCCTTGAAGGAGCGAGAACGGTGCTGTATCGACATTTTGGTAAACCAATTTTCTTTAAAATGGACCCGGAGAAGGCGCACCATCTCGTCATAGGCGGACTAAATAAAGCGAATTTAGTTCCCGGCGGAAGTGCGGCGATGCGCCTCATGTACGGTGTTCCTGAGACTGCTGATCTGGCAGTGGATCTGTTTGGGGTGCATTTCCCGACACCGGTAGGCTTAGCTGCAGGACTGGATAAGAATGCTGAAGCGGTAGGAGGCTTCTCTTCAATCGGCTTCGGATTTATGGAAGTGGGCACAGTGACGCCGCTGGGCCAGCCGGGCAATGACAGCCCGCGGTTATTCCGCCTATTGCCTGACAAGGCGCTGATTAACCGGATGGGCTTCAACAATGAAGGCGCAGCGGCCATGGCTGAGCGCCTGAAGGGGATGAAGAAGCGCAGGATTCCGGTTGCGGTCAATATCGGGCGCAACAAGACCACCCCGAATGAATTGGCGCATGAGGATTACCGCCAGTGTATCCGTACGCTATATCCGTACGGTGATTTTTTTGTGGTCAATATCAGCTCGCCGAATACGCCGGATCTCCGGAGTCTACAGCACGGCAGTGAGCTCTCGAACCTGCTTAGCCAGGTGAAGGAAGAGATGGAGCTGCAGCGGGTGAAGACCGGAGAAGCCAAAGGGCTGCTGGTGAAGATCGCTCCCGATGTCAGCGACGCCGAGCTGGAATATATGGTACATACAATCACAGAGGCTGGAATGGACGGCGTGATTGCCACCAATACGACACTCGTCCGTGAAGGGCTGAAGAGTGACAAAGCCGGTGAAACGGGAGGACTCAGCGGCCAGCCGCTGCGTGACCGCTCCACAGAGATTATCCGCAGAATCTACAGCCAGACCGGCGGCAAGCTGCCGATTATCGGCTCGGGCGGGATTTTTACAGCCCAGGATGCTTATGACAAAATCCGGGCAGGCGCAAGCCTGGTCGAAATTTATACAGCACTCATCTATGAAGGACCGGAGGTTAACCGCAAAGTGCATGCCGGATTACGGCAGCTGCTGCGGCGGGACGGTTTCCGGGGGCTCCTAGAAGCGGTGGGCGCTGATCATCACTGAAGGATGAATGGACAGGAGGACAAGGCGATGGACGTCAGGGACTGGGGAACTTTTCTACTTCCATATGAACAGACTGTGGAGGAATTGAAGGTTAAATTTAAAACAATGCGTTCGGAACTCAAGAAAAGAGAAGAATATACACCGATTGAGTTCGTAACCGGACGTGTAAAACGGCTGTCGAGCATACTCGAAAAGGCTAAGCGGTTAAACGTGAAGATGGAGGATCTGGAAACGGGCATTGAGGATATCGCCGGCATTCGCATTATGTGCCAATTCGTCGAGGATATCCGCAGAGTGGCGGAGTACATCCGCGCCCGCAAGGACCTTGAAGTGTTATATGAGAAGGATTACATCACCAATTACAAGGAAAGCGGGTACCGCAGCTTCCATATGATTATCAGATACCCGGTACAGACTGCGCTCGGGCAAAAAATTGTACTGGCCGAAATTCAGATCCGCACGCTGGCGATGAACTTCTGGGCGACCATTGAGCATTCGCTGAATTATAAATACCGGGAGAGCCTGCCGGATGAAATGCGCGTCCGCCTGAAGACAGCAGCGGAAGCGGCATCGATCCTGGACAGCGAGATGTCCAGTATCCGTGAAGAGATTCTGGAAGCCCAGAAGACCTTCGAGGAGAACTCGAATACAACGACTCAGCTGCTCAAAGCCATCCATCAGCTGTATTTCTATCACCTCGTGAATGAAGCGATTGAGTGCCAGGAGCGGTTCAATGCCATCTGGCAGGTGCAGGATATGGATGCTATGCGGGAGCTGCTGGATCATGTGCGGGAGCTGCTCTCGAATGCCAAGAAGGGCAGCCAGCCGGATGGCCTATGAGCCGCTGTACCTGGAGTATCTGATCTATTTCAACCGGGACAGGGATTACTTCGAATGTCATGAGGTGCTTGAGGAGCTATGGCTGGAACAGCAGCGCGACCCGCTCTACAAAGCATTGCTGCAGGTAGCGGTCGGGCTGTATCATTTCCGTAACGCCAATGTCCGCGGCGGACGGATCATGCTGAGGCAGTCCTATGAAGCGCTGCGCAATTACCCTGCGGTAACGCTGGGAATTGATCTGGCGAAGCTGGTTCAGGAAGTGGGAGAGTATGCCGCCCGGCTTGAAGCTTATGAAGAGCAGCCGTTTCCCTATTATGATCTGACGATCCGTATTGTTGACCCTGTGCTGGAAGAAGCGACGGGAATGACTGCGCAGTCTCTTAAGCCGCAGCTTCCCCAGCGCCGGGGGCCGCAGCGGCCGGATAGACCCAGGCATAGAGCAGAATGACTATAGCAAGGCAACATTAGGAGCACCCGCAGGGGTGTTCCTTGATTATTTGAGCAGGAGGACGGCATCATGGCGGCACAACTGCCCGGGCTTTTCATGGAGCGCATGAAAGAATTGCTGGGAACTGAATACGATCAATTTGTGGATACATATAAGCAGTCCCCCTACGGAGGAATCCGCGTAAATACGCTGAAAATTACTGTGGACGAGCTGCGCGGACGATCCCCTTTCGGGCTAGAGCCTATTCCCTGGTGCCCTACCGGTTTCTATACCGGAGAGGGAGCCAGACCCGGCAAACACCCGTATTATCATGCCGGGTTATACTATATCCAGGAGCCCAGTGCCATGGCACCCGTCGAATTGCTTGGCGTTCAGCCGGGTGACCGGGTACTGGATCTGTGTGCCGCGCCCGGCGGCAAATCCACGCAGATTGCCGCCAAGCTGCAAGGCGAAGGTCTGCTGGTTACCAACGACCTGCATCCGGAACGGACGAAGGCACTTGCCAAGAATCTGGAGCTGTACGGAGTGCGTAACGGAATTGTACTGAATGAGAGCCCGGAGCGGATTGCAGCCGCATTCCCCGGGTTCTTCGACCGGATACTGATTGACGCGCCTTGCTCCGGTGAAGGCATGTTCCGCAAGGACGAGGATATGGTCAAGCAGTGGGAACCGGAAACTCCGGCCAAATATGCCGGTATGCAGCGGGAGATCCTTGCGGCGGCAGCGGCAGCGCTGAAGCCGGGCGGAACGGTCGTGTACTCGACATGTACCTTCGCCTTGGAGGAGAATGAAGAGATGATTGACGGCTTCTTATCCGGTCATCCGCAGTTCTCGCTGGTACCGGTGGGTGGCAGCGGTTCTTTTGCTGCCGGATTAGGTCCATTGCCGGGAGCTGCGCGGCTGTGGCCGCATAAGGTAATGGGCGAAGGACACTTCATGGCTGTGCTGCGGCATGACGGAAGTCCTGATATAGCCGGAGAGGCAGATATAGAGGCAAGAGCAGACCTCATAGAAGCAAAGGCAGACCTCATAGAAGCAGAGGCAGACTTCAAAGAGGCGACCGTATCCGTTTCTCCGCGTAACCAGGATACCAGGTTCGCTTCCCCTGCCAAAGCTTCGGCAGGCAAAGCTGAGAACGGGCGTGGAGGTAAGGGCGGACGGGGGCCTGGCAAAACTGGAGCTGCTGCCGGACGGCAGGTCCAGGGAACCGGGGAAGAAGCATCGCTTGTGGTGTATGCTGATTTTATTCAGGAGCTGCTCGGGACGATGCCCGCCGGATATCCGGTATGGTTCGGAGATCACTTGTATATCTCGCCGTTGCCGCGCAAAGCGCTGGACGGACTGAAGACGATCCGCCCGGGCTGGTATGTCGGACATATGAAGAGCAGCCGATTTATCCCCGGGCATCCGCTGGCAACAGCCTTGCATCCTGCGGAGAGCAGCCGAAGTGTGTCGCTGTCCAGTGCAAGCGGTGAAGCTGTCTCCTACCTGAAGGGAGAGACCTTGTCGATTCCGGAGGAACGTCTGTCCATTAAGGCCGGTCATGCCTCCAAGGGTTACATGCTCGTCTGTATTGACGGCTTCAGCGCAGGCTGGGGCAAGTGGCAGGACGGTATGCTGAAGAACGAATATCCCGCAGGCTGGAGGTGGACATAGATTATGAGTGGAGCAGGAAATACGAATAAGAAGCAGCGGATCGATAAAGTATTGTCCCATATGGGCATTGGCTCACGCAGCGATATCCGCAAGCAGGCGAAGCAGGGGCTGATTACGGTGAATGGCGCTGTCGTCAAAGACAGCGGATTTCATGTAGACCCCTATCTTGACAGGGTAGTGGTCAATGGTGAGCCGGTTCTCTACCGTGAATACATCTATCTGATGATGAATAAACCGCCGGGCGTCCTGTCCGCGACTGAGGACAAACGCGACCGGACGGTTCTGGATCTGCTTAAAGCTGAGCATGCGCTGTTCGAGCCGTTCCCGGTGGGACGGCTGGATAAGGATACTGTGGGCCTCTTGCTGCTTACGAACGACGGCAAGCTGGCTCATGAGCTGCTGTCCCCGCGCAAGCATGTACCCAAAACCTATGAAGCTACGGTCGAAGGTGAGGTCGATGCGGCGGATGTGGCCGCTTTTGCAGCCGGGGTGGAGCTGGAGGATGGGTATGTGACACTTCCGGCAAGCCTGAGGATTCTGAGCAGAGAAAGAGGCAGCAAGGTGCTGTCGTATATCTCGCTCACGATCACGGAAGGCAAATTCCATCAGGTGAAGCGGATGTTCGTGGCGGTGGGGAAGAAGGTTGTCTTCCTGAAGCGCGTATCGATGGGGGAGCTGAAGCTGGATGAGAGCCTGCCGCTTGGCGCCTGCCGGGAGCTGACTGCTGGAGAGCTGGAGCTGCTGCGCGGGGGCGGAGCGGAGGAATAAGCTGGCGGGAATAAGTGATGGAGCGGCGCATCCAGCACATGAAGAGCGGACCTGGCAGATTGCCAGATCCTAAATGGTGGAAGGCTAATACAACTTCGGCGGACCGCCAGGGCTTGCATGCAGTAAAGTTGAAACGACTGTACGCCAGACCGTAGCGGATATTAGCTAGCTAGTACAACATCAGAACTGAAAAAGTGAGTGTATTCAACAACGCTGCTTTTGATGTGCTCCGTCCAAATGAAAATTCAGAGATAGTTGTATAATGTACAATTAAAAACAGCGAAAAGGGATGCTTACGTCTTATAACTGTATTCTGTACAACTAAATCTGCCCAAATGGGTGAAAACCAAGGCGCAATGGCAGTTTAATTGTACGAAATACAACTAAACAGAGAAATGGTTGTAAATCAGACGTTTTAGTTGTACAAAGTACAATTAAGCATACTGCATACCGTATTCGGATCACTGCAATGGCTCGCTTACCGTACCTCCGAGACTCACGCACTATTCAGCCGATTTTGGGCAGCTGTGCGGGTGAAGGATTTACACAACCTTTGATATAAACGGAATCGTAGCTGATGGGGTACAGGTAAGCTTTTGATATAAAGTATGTGCAGCAGATTATACAGAGAAATAAGGATGGTGGAGTATGAAATACAAGCTGATAGCACTTGATGTGGATGGAACGCTGCTGAACGATGATCATCACTTAAGTGACGAGAATAAAGCGGCCATTGCCGAGGTTACCCGCCAGGGCGGCCAGATCGTATTGTGTACAGGACGCAGCCCGCAGAATTCGATTCCGTTCATGGAAGAGATGGGCTTGTCGGGGTATGTGCTGGGGCATAACGGAGCGGTGACGGTGAGTGTGAAGGACCGCAAAGTACTGCACCAATATGGAATGGATGCCAGGGGGCTCGATCCGTATATCGCGTATTGCCGCGAACATGATATCCATTTCGACGTTAACACTGCATTCGATATGTATGTCGACAATGTCGAGAACTTGACCAAGGAAGCTAACTTCATGTACGAGCATTTCCGGATTATGCCTGCATCTCTGCCGGCCTGGGAGGATTTCCGCGAACCGATTGTGAAATTCACCGTGTTCACGCAATCTGATATTCTGGATGAAGCACAACGGGAGTGGTCTACCTGGGGAGAGCAGTACAATATTCTGCGCAGCGGAGAGTTCTTCGTGGACTTCATGCACCCGGAAGCCTCCAAAGGCAATGCCCTGAAGAACCTGGCCACAGAGCTGGGCATTCCCCAGGAGCAGGTCCTGTCGATTGGCAATTATTATAATGATATCTCTATGCTGACGTACGCCGGTCTGGGTGTTGCTATGGACAACTCACCGCTTGAGGTCAAAGCAGCAGCAGATGCGGTTACCGGAACGAATAATGAAAATGGTGTGCGCGATGCGCTGGTGAAATATTGCCTGTCTTCCTGACTTCTGTCTTGATTGGCCCCGGCGGTGTACTAAGTGGAAATACGTCATCTAATTATGCGGAAATCTCCGGACACAGGGCAGCAGTTGGAAAAAAGACACTTAATTCCACTCCCTCTGGAGAATATCGGGAATATGGGCGGAATTAGTGACGATAATCCACTTATTATTGGCAAAGCAGCAGAGACGGAATAGTTAAGTGTTGAAAATCCAACTATTCCCACAGCCCGGGCTGCTTCACAGCATTTGGGATCAGTGAAGCTTGCAGAAGACGAAGACTCACATAAAGCATGGTTCAGTGCCTTGGCGGCTCTGTGCTGTGCTTTTTTTGTGGAGTTCCGTTCAGATAAAAATGCAGATAAAAATGCAAATAAAAAGTGAAAATAAAAAGTGTAAATAAAAAGCGCAAAAAAGCAGCCTTGCCGATCCTGAAAGGAACGGCCGGGCCGCTTGTGTCTATACGCTATGCTGCTTAAGCGGAATTAGACAAACAACGAACGGGAAATGATAACGAGCAATATGAAGAGCACCAAAATCGCACCGGTCGATGTGAAGCCTGGAACTGCACCCATGTCTGATTCCTCCCTTGACTCATGTCTGTTCCCATTGCCGCGTTAGTAGTTCAGCGGAGCTCCATGGGATAATGACATCATATGCGTAAGGAGGTTTCCTGAACTGGTCAGCAGCCTAAACCTCATCAATATGGGCTTTCAGAATCCGCAGGCCCTTGGGCAGATGATTCTTCAACTGGCCGGAGCTGGCTTTGCCCCAGCCTACGGACAAGCCATCCACGCTAACCAGCGTCCAGCCATGCAGGCTGGCCGGAACGGGCAGACTCTCTCCGCGCAGCCAGGCCTGAATTTCCGGACCCCCGGCAGGCATATCATAGCTCCGCGCCGCCTGATCCGGTCTCAGCGCCATGGCCAGAGCGTGGGCGGGTTCAATCCGGTTTTTCTTCAAGTGGGCAATATGCAGTCCGGCACGCGGAACCTTAAGGCCGTCGAGCAGGCCGGTGTGCAGCCGGTCATTGAATGCTTCGGGCAGCAGATACAGGGATTCACCGAAGAGAAGCGGTACGCCGCTTCCGGCAAACCCGGGCAGTTCTACCGACGACCAGCTCATAAACTGCTGGTAGGCATCCCGGAGCGAGGAGCTTACTTTCGGACTGGTCTTGCCGCGGTCTCCGCGTTTGCTGCGGCCCTGACGCTGTGCAGGTTCGGTATCTTCCTCTGCAGCTGCCTTGCGCAGCAGGGCTACGAAATGCCCTTCTCCTTTTTCCAAATGAGGCCACAGCCGTTTCGTAACGATCAGCTCCATATCGGGATAGCTCTGTATGAAGTGTTCGATCGTCTCTTCGTTTTCTTTGCGGTTAAAGGTGCAGGTCGAGTAAGCCATACTGCCGCCCGGCTTCAGCATCAGGTAGGCATCCTGCAATATATCCCACTGTCTGGCAACACACATCTCCACATGCTTCGGTGACCATTCGCTTACGGCAGCAGGATCTTTGCGGAACATTCCTTCACCGGAGCAAGGCGCATCAAGCATAATCCGGTCAAAGACTTCAGGGAACCGCTTGGAGAGTTCCCCCGGGGTTGCCGAGGTGACAAGCGCGTTAGCTATCCCAAGCCGCTCTACATTTTCTGCGAGTATTTTGGCCCGTTCCGGATGTATTTCATTGGATATAAGCAAGCCCTGTCCTTGCATCAGCGCGGCAATATGGGTAGTTTTGCCTCCCGGTGCGGCAGCCAGATCGAGTACAGTCTCCCCGGGAAGCGGTCCAAGCAGCTCAGCTGCGGACATTGCCGAGGGCTCCTGAATATAATATAGTCCGGCGGTATGATAAGGATGTCTTCCCGGCCGTGCAGGCTCTTCATAATAAAATCCTGCCGGACACCAAGGTACCGGCGACAGGCTAAATTGGGATATTGCTTGTTCCGCTGCGGCGCGGCCCGGATCTGAAATGCCTTTTAAACCATTGAACCGCAGACCCTGGGTCCGCCGTGCATGATAGCTCTCCAGAAAAGCGTCTGCCGTATCCCCCAGCATCTCTCTAATGTCAGCGGTGTAAGCGGCAGGCAGCCGTTCTTCATTCATACTTCATTCTCCTCTAGTCAAAATCCAAGATAAGTAAAGCTGTCATCTTAGTTGCTGTTTCAGGTAGTTACCGATAAAATCAAAGTATGGACCTTAGCGTACCTGTAATTGTACTTCTACATATACACAACTATATCATAATTGCCGGGTCTCACCGTAATCAGGGCAATTGTAAAGGGAGATGTACCTTATGAACTTGCTGCAAGCGCTATTCTTCCCGCCGGAGCAGCCCGGTGGTGTATCTTCTATGATCCCTTATCTGCAGGAACGCTTCCGGTCCAGCCGCTGGGAGATGGATTTGTTCTGGCTGCCCAAACGGATCCGGGGCAAGGGACGCGAAGAAATTGTCTTTGAAACCTTTGACTGGACGCAATATGGCGAAAGTCCGGTTGTGCAAAAATATATCCAAACCTACCGCGATTATATTTGGTGGACGAAGCTGCGGATGAGCAAAAGCTATGATCTGATCCATGCCCATCACCCGATTGCCGGGCTGGCGATGAAAAGAATATATCCGGAAATTCCTTTAATTCAAACGCTGCACTCCAGCTATGAACGCGAGCTGATTCTGAATGGAGCCATCCAGGAGGGCGGCCTGGAGCATCAGTTTCTGGTCTCAATTTACCGGGAGCTGGAGCATGTCAGCGACAGGCTGATGACGGTTTCGCGCGCTTTTGCCGAATATTTAACTCCTTATATAGATCATCCTGCGAGCATCGGTGTTATTCCCAACGGGTTCGACGAGAAGAGATTCAAGCCTGTGCCGCATGACAATGATATTCCGCAGCTGGTCACTGTTACCCGTCTGGTACCGGCCAAAGGGATAGATACACTGTTCAAGGCTTGTGCCGAGCTCAAAAAGCGGGGTCATGAATATGTGCTGCATATTATCGGGGATGGACCGAGCCGGGCGGAGCTGGAGCAGCTGGCGCAGGACCTGGGAATTTATAATGAAACGATCTTTTACGGCTATACGCTGCATCCGGAGGAATTCATGCCGTTCTTTGATATTTTTGTCCTCCCTTCGCGGGCGGAAGCGTTCGGGTCAGTCTTTGCGGAAGCTGCACTCAGCTGCCTTGCACTTGTCGGAACGAATGTCGGCGGGATTCCCGAGCAGATTGAAGATGGCGTCAACGGGCTGCTGGTGAATCCGGATGATGAGCTGGGCCTGGCGGATGCCCTTGAGAAAGTGATCAGTGATCCCGGCTACCGTTATGAGCTGTCCCGTTCGGCCTGGGATAAGGCCAAGAGCCTCTATTCCCTGACCCGGGTAGCCAATGAACTGAAGAAGACTTACCTGCAGTTTCAGCCGGGAATGAAAGGGTGAGGTTATGATTCCTTTTCGATTCCTGCATGCTGCGGATCTGCATCTGGATAGCCGCTTTGCTGGTCTTGCCCATCTTCCGCAGGCCATACGCTCCTATCTCCGGGAGTCCACCTTCGCCGCCCTCGGGCGGCTTGTTGGCGTAGCTATAGAGCAAAAGGTAGATTTCATTGTCATCAGCGGCGATGTCTATGATGTCTCCGATGCCTCTCTCCAGGGTCAGCTCCGGTTCCGGGAAGCGCTGGAGGAACTCGGGCGGCACGGGATTCAGGTGTTCCTGATTCACGGAAATCATGATCCGCTGGACGGGCCGCGTCTGGCAGCGGCACCGCCTGATCACGTTACAGTGTTCGGCGGCAGCGAACCGGAACAGGCTATCGCCCGCCGCAGAGAGGACGGCAGGGAGGTAGCCGTGATCAGCGGGATCTCCTATCCGACTGCCAAAGTGACTGAGAATACGGCGCTGCGGTTTAACCGTCAACCGGGCAGCAGCCTGTTCCACATTGCGCTGCTGCACGGCAATGTGGACGGGAATCTCCAGCATGAGACGTACTCTCCCTGCAGCCGCAAGGATCTGATCGGGAGAGGCTACGACTATTGGGCGCTGGGGCATATTCATAAACGCAGTATTCTGCATGATCGTCCGCCGATTGTCTATCCGGGAAATATACAGGGGCGGAGCATCAAGGAAACCGGCCCTAAAGGCTGCTATACCGTCCACGTGGATGCAGAAGGTGCTGCGTCGCTGACCTTCCATGAACTGGACAGTGTGCGCTGGCAGGTCCGTGAGATCCCGGTGGAGGGTCTGGCAGATGAGGCTGAGTGGACGAGGGCCGTTGAGAATGCGGTTGAAGACATCCGGGCAGAAACACCGCAGCTGATGTCTGTCGTAAGGTTCCGTCTGACCGGGCGGGGTGCTATACATAAAGTGCTGACGGAGAAGGGGGCTGCGGAGGATCTGCTCGCTGAGCTGCAGCGGAGGGAAACGGTCCGTGCGGAACGTAAGGAGTATGCAGGTCTCGTATGGACCGAAGGCTTCGCTATTGAAACGGGACTGGCGATTGACCGGACCCGTCTGCTGCTGGAGGACAGCTTCCTCGGCGAAATGCTGCGGCTTGCCGGACGGAGCGGCGGGAACGAGCAGGAGCTGGAGGAACTGATCTCTACCGCGCTAAGGCCGCTAATGGAGAATCAGGAGCTGCGCAAGCTGCTCATGTCAACAGGGAGCGAAGAGAAGCGGGACTGGCTAAGCAGTGCTGCGGAGCTGGGCATTGTGCTGCTGAGCGGAGTGGAGGAGCAAGCCGGTGTGCCGCAGAGTCCTGCGGCAGGAGAAGAGGTTCTGTCTGCCCGGGCCAGCGGGCCCTTGGAAAGAGACGGAGCCGGCGGATCAGCGGTGAGTAAGGCGATGCCGGAGGAAGAGGGCAGTGACGGGGAAGCGGCGGACCTGACTGTATGGCGAGAGCGGGGGGATGCTGAATGAAAATTGAGTCTTTGCGGATTGACGGCTATGGCCGTCTGGCCCGGCGGGAGATGAAGCTGAATGAGGGGGTCACTGTGCTCTTCGGGCGTAATGAAGCCGGCAAAAGCACTACCCTGCAGTTTATCCGCGCGATGCTATACGGCATCCCGGGCCGGGCGTATCCTGCCGAGCGGTATGAGCCGCTGCAAGGAGGAACACATGGCGGGGTGCTGAATGCGCGTGACGATACAGGCGCTCTCTGGACGATCCGCCGGTTTGCTTCCGGCGGTGAAGGTCCGGGAAGAGGTGAGAAGCTGCAGGTTACGCTTAGCCATCCGGATGGAACCACAGAGGAGCTGCAGCAGGCTGAGCTGGAGCGCCGCCTGCTGGGCGGCATCTCGCGGAGTATGTTCCGCCAGCTGTTCGCCGTCTCGCTGGACGAGCTGCAGGAGCTTGGCGCGCTGCAGTCCGGTGAGATGAGCAGCTACCTGTTCCATGCCGGGATGGGCGGCGGCGGTGAGATTATGCGGGCGGAGAAACGCCTGGTCCAGGATGCCGAGAAGCTCTATAAGCCACGGGGCAAGGTGCAGGATGCCGCCAAGATTCTGCAGTCTATTGAGAAGCTGGAACGGGAGGTAGCGGAGAGCCGTTCCTATCTGCCCAGATATAATGAGAATACCCTGGCTCTGGAAGCGGTAGAGCAGAAGCTGTTACAGATGAAAGATAGCCGGGAAACCGCTTCAGACCAGCTGCTTAAGCTGCGGAAGGCGCAGGAAATCCGCGAGCTGTGGCTGAAATGGTCTGAAGCCCGGCTTGAGCTGGCAGAGCTTCCGCAGATCGATGCGTTCCCTGAAGCTGGAGTGGACCGCTGGAAGGCATTGGAGGGTGATCTGCGGGGGTTGCAGGGCGCGGCGTTCCGCCTGGAACGGCTGCAGGCAGAGCTTGCGGCTGAGCTTGCCGCGAATCCGCCTGATCCCCTGCTGGAGCAGCAGG
>NZ_JUEI01000029.1:0-43679 GCF_000802655.2 Paenibacillus sp. IHB B 3415
GGGCTCACCGGCGACATCTACGGCGCGCTGGGTGAGCTGCTGGAGACGGTGGTTCTGCTGGTGCTGGTGCTGCTGCAGCACAACCTGTAGCGGAACAGCGTCCGCCATGCACTTAGGGCAGCACCGCACAGCGCTCCAATAGGGCCATAGGGCTGCATCGCCCTGAACACCGGCAGCAGCCAGAAAGCGAGGAAGCGAGGAAGATGAACATGGAAGATACAGCCTCAGGTAAGGCCGCACTTCAGGCAGCGACGGGAGCTGCTCGGGGAGCGGATAAGCAGCAGCCAGCTACCGCAGCGCCGGGGGGTGCAGATGGACGCGGCAAGCAGCAGCCAGCCGCCGTGCTGATGGTGCAGGGAACCGCCTCCGATGTCGGCAAAAGCCTCGTCACCGCTGCCATCGGACGGATTATGACCCGGGACGGCTACCGTACGGCACCGTTCAAGTCGCAGAATATGGCGCTGAATTCTTATGTTACAGCAGACGGCAAAGAAATCGGCCGCGCCCAGGGGATGCAGGCGGAAGCCTTCGGCATTACGGCTACCAGTGACATGAATCCGATCCTGCTGAAGCCATCCGGTGAGATGAGCGCGCAGATTGTGGTGCATGGTGTGCCGCATGCAGCGCTCAGTGCAAGGGAATACCGCGAGAAATTTCTTCCCGAGGCTAAAGGGACCGTAATGGACGCGCTTGGGCGTCTGCGCAAGGCATATGATGTTGTGCTGATGGAAGGCGCAGGCAGCCCCGCGGAGATCAACCTCAAGGCGCGGGATATCGTCAATATGAATCTGGCAGGCTGGGCAGATGCCCCGGTGCTGCTGGTTGCCGATATTGACCGGGGCGGCGTGTTTGCTTTCATTGTGGGTACGCTGGAGCTGCTGGAGCCGCATGAACGGGCCCGGGTCCAAGGCTTCATTATCAATAAATTCCGCGGCGATGTCTCGCTGCTGCAGCCCGGGCTTGACTGGCTGGAGGAGCGTACAGGCATTCCGGTGCTGGGGGTGCTGCCGTTCCTGCCGCAGCTGCGGATTGAGGCGGAGGACTCCGTAGTTCTGGAAGGAACCTCAGGCCGCGTGCGTGAAGGTTCTATGAAAGAACTTGATATTGCGGTCATCCGCTATCCGCGCATCTCCAATTTCACCGACTTCGATCCGCTGGAGGATGAGCCGGATGCTGCCGTACGCTATGTCCTGTCGGCAGACGAGCTTGGAACGCCGGATGTCATTATATTGCCGGGCACGAAGAATACAGCTGCCGACCTGCAGTATTTGCGGGAGCAGGGGTTCCCGGAGGCAATAGAGCGTGCACTGGGACAGGGGACGCAGCAGCTTGCCGGAATCTGCGGCGGATATCAGATGCTGGGGTTGAAGCTGCTTGATCCTCATGCGGTTGAGAGTGCTGAACCGGGTGAGAGTGAGGGCCTCGGGTATCTGCCGCTGTCAACGGCGTTCCTGCAGCAGAAGACCACAGTACGCGTGAGCGGAACACTGGCTGCGGCTCATCCGCTGCAACTAAGCACACAGGCGCCCGCCTCAATCGGAGAGATGCCCATTACCGGCTACGAGATACATATGGGAATGACGACGAATCATGATGCTGCTTCAGTACGCAGTCTGTTCAGTCTGGACGGGCCGGAAGGACAGGCTCTGCCGGAAGGCTGGGGAACCCCGGACGGCAGAATCTGGGGCAGCTATCTGCATGGCTTGTTCCACAATGACGGGCTGCGCCGCAGCTGGCTGGACGGATTGCGTATTGCCAAAGGACTCGCACCGCTAGCCGTAACCTTCTCAGCTGCTGCGCTCCGTGAGCAGGAATTTGACCGGCTGGCGGATGCTGTAAGATCACATCTGGACATGGAAGCCGTTTACAATATTATGGGCTTGCGGGGAGGAGAGGAATAGGGATGGCTATTGCGGTTCTGCTGTTTATTGTTGCCGGACTGGCCGAGATCGGGGGCGGGTATCTGGTCTGGCTCTGGCTGCGGGAATCGCGGCCGCTGTGGTACGGATTGGCAGGCTCTGCCATCCTGATCGCGTATGGTATTATCCCGACGCTGCAGAAGTTTCCTTCCTTTGGCCGGGTATATGCCGCCTATGGCGGAGTATTCGTCGTGCTTGCTGTGCTGTGGGGCTGGCTGGTGGACCGGAAAACACCGGATCTCTACGACTGGATCGGCGCCGGCATCTGCGTGATTGGGGTCTCTGTCATCTTGTGGGCACCGAGGCACTGAGCATGTCCTAATCAGTTATCGCACGAATCCCTCTATTCTCACCCACGGATTGTGATGGAACCTTGTTATTCTATGAAATCCTGCCCAAAATACAACATTTTGCAGATTGCTTCGGTCCTAATTTGAAAATGTTGTACGGAATGCAGAATTTCTCCTTTTCTAAACGGAAAATCAGGAAAATTATTGTATTACATACAACAATCCTTCTAAAAAACCTGGTATCTATGAATCGGAGTTGTAACTCGTACAACATTTATCTCGTACAACATTTATACTGAAACGGCGTGAACTTAAGAATCTCAAGGTGTCAGCAACGAATCAAATTTGAGGAATTGAAGGATTGCGCTTGTCCCTATGCAAAAAAGCAGCTCCAACAGCCACGAGGCCTTTGGAGCTGCTTTTTATATTTACTATTAAACAGCTTTATAGAGTTGATTGAACAGAACAAGCTAAATCTTAAACTGCTCGACAGCCTTCTGCAGCTTCACGGCCTGCTCATGCAGATGCTCTACGGTCAGCGCGTGGCCTTCCAGCTCCTGGTGCTGGCGGGCAGAGTTGCCGGCCAGCGTATCGGCGCTCTGCTGCGACTTGGCTGTAATCTGTGCCGTTTCTTCCACCGAGGCGCTGACTTCTTCGGTGCCTGCCGAAATCTGCTGGGTAGCGGCAGATACGGACTGGATGCTGTGGTTGATGCTCTGGATAAGAATCAGCAGATGATTGAAGGCATTGCCTGCTTCCACCACTTTGTTCATACCTGAAGCTACTTCTGTATTCACGTGGTTCATCTCGGATACCGAGTGGTTCATATCTTCCTGAAGTCCGAGCAGGAATTCGCGGATCTGCTCATTGGATTCCTTGGACTGCTCAGACAGCTTGCGCACTTCACCGGCCACGACAGCGAATCCCCGTCCATGCTCTCCGGCGCGCGCTGCTTCAATAGATGCGTTAAGCGACAGCATCTGAATCTGCTTCGTGATTTCGGTAATGCCCTGCACCACTTCCCCGATCATCAGCGAGCGTTCATTCATGATGCGGAATTGCTCCAGCGACTGTACCGAGGCCTGTTCTACCTGGCGCATCTGCTGCACAGCACTCTGGGCAATGTCATTACCGCCCATGGCTTCGGCGGAGGCTTCACTGATCTGCTCTGTGACCTCACCGGCGGCGGAAGCGATATGCTGGATGCCAATGTTGATCTCATCCATGGCCCGGGAATTATCGAGTGCGCTGCTCGCAATCGTAGTGCTGCCTTTACCGATTTCCTCTACAGAGACAGCAGATTGCTCAGCCATATTGTTCAGAATCTGAACACGTTCCTTCAGATCATTGGAATCGGCAACGACTGCGCCCGATGTATCCAGCACATGTCCGATCATCTCCTTGAGCCGCTCGCTCATGATCCGGAAGCTCTCGGAGAGCTGGCCTACTTCATCGTTGCCTTTTATCGTAAGTGCTTCGGTGAAATCGCCTCCGGCCAGCTTGTTGCTGTAGGCCGCCAGCAGTTTAATCGGACGGATGATTCTGCGGCTCATCAGTGTGGCGCTGGAGAGTCCGACAATAAGTGCCAGCAGGGTGATTCCCGCACTGGTCCACAGAATGCTGCTCATCTTTTCTTGAATAAAGCCGACATCAGAGCTTACGCCAACGAGCATGGCGGTGCCGGGAACGCCAACAAATGCAGTCTTATGTATACCATGACTATCACTATAGATTTCACTAAGTCCGGATTTTCCTTTGGAGGCTTGCTCCATGGCAGGCAATACCTCAATGGATTCTTCACGCTGAAGCTTGGCGTTATGATCTGCGACCAGAACAGTAGCTTTGCCTTCCTTCAGGTCAATGAGGAAAATGGTCTCAACATCGTGCTGCTTCCGCTTTTCTTCAAAGTAAAATTCTACATTGGTCCCCGCCTGTTCATTCTTGTTAAGGGCCTGCTGCGCGCTTGTAGCATTCAGATTCTTATATACATCCTGGGCTGAGGCAGTCAGAGACTTGTTGATCTGCGGCATCACATAGCTGTCGATGATATTAATGGATATGAAGTAGAAGCTGATACTTAGCAAAAGAGAAGTGAGTAACAGAACGACAAACAGCAGAAGCGTAAACTTGCGGCTAATTGATTTTTTGAAACGGAACATTTCTTTCTCTCCTTTTCTGTCAATTGCATCTGAATATCCCAAGCCAGACAAAGAGCCAGGCAAGCAGCAATATATTCCATTGGTGTAGGTCATATATGAAGCTATCTGTGAACGGGAATTGTGATTGATAACTATTCTATAGAATTAACCTCAGGTTGAATAGTGAAAGTTTGCTCTATACTGCATTATTTTTCAGAAAAAATTGAATATTTAACGAGTCTATCACCAATTTACCGAAAAAAATGAATTATACGCTGTTTTCATGAAAATTTTAAATTTCATAGCATGTTAGCTTTTTCTGTGGTAGAGTATTAATGTTTTGTTTCTATAAGAGTGGATAGCCGCGGTTCGTAACCATCCCGCGTAACCAAAACTAGGAGGAGTTAACAGAAATATGTTTAATTTGTTGTGGGGGATTTTGTTTGTTGTTGTTAATTTTGTGTTTTTTCTGCTCTGCTACCGGTTGTTCGGTAAAAAAGGGCTCTATGCCTGGGTAGGCATGGCAACCGTGGTCGCCAATATACAAGTCGCCAAAACGATTGCGATGCCTTTCGATATCGTAATGACGCTGGGGAATACGATGTATGTCACGTTATATATGACCAGTGACCTGCTGAATGAGAGATACGGGCGGGCTGAAGCGCGGAATGCCGTCTGGTTCGGATTCTTCACTCTGCTGATGACTACCGTCATTATGCAGATGGTGCTTGTATTTGAGCCGCAGGAGACGGATATTGCCCAATCCTCACTCCAGACGATCTTCGGTCTGATGCCGAGACTTGCGCTGGGCAGTCTTACCGCATATTTTATCAGCCAGTTTCTGGATGTGCGCTTATACGCATGGATCCGCAAGTACTACGGCAGCTCACGTCAGCTCTGGATCCGCTCTAACGGCAGCACCATGATCAGCTCTTTTGTCGACACCCTGATCTTCTGTACGATTGCTTTTGCCGGAACCTATGACCTGAAGGTATGGACTGAGATTCTGCTGACCACCTATCTGGCCAAATTCCTGCTTACAGGTGCAGGCACACCGGTGCTTTACCTTGCCCGTTCCTTTAAGTTCGCTGAAGAGGAGCAGACAGTCAGCTCCCAGGAGACCAAGCGCAATATTTCATAGAATAGTCATGCATACGAAAAGCCCCAGCCTCCGATGAACCGGAGGTTGGGGCTTTTGTAATGTAATTGCTGAATTACAGGCTCAGCACAGTCAATGCTTTGGGGAAGCTGGTCAGCGTCTGCGGGCCCTCTGCCGTAACGAGCACATCATCCTCAATGCGCACGCCGCCAAGATTCGGCACATAAATCCCCGGCTCTACAGTGAAAACGTTGCCGTTTGCGATAATATCCGTATTGAGTCCATGCAGTGATGGATATTCATGGGTATCCATGCCGAGACCATGTCCGACGCGGTGCATGAAGTATTCGCCGTAGCCGGCGGCTTCAATAACATCCCGGGCAGCCTTGTCAACAGAACCGAAGGTGGCTCCGGCAACAGAAGCGGCAATACCGGCTTCATTGGCAGCAAGCACAGTATTGTAGATATCTATCAGCTTGCTGTCGATTTCCCCTACAGCGAAGGTGCGGGTAATATCGGAGGCATAGCCAGCGGCGTATACGCCAAGATCGAACATCAGCAGATCACCCGGCTGGATGATGCGTTCACCCGGTACGCCATGCGGCAGGGCCGTATTCGGGCCGGAGAGCACCATGGTGTCGAAGGAGGGGCCGGAGGCTCCGACTTTTTTCATCAGGTATTCAAGCTCCGCTACCAGCTCATTCTCGCTGACACCGGCTTTGACATGCGACAGGCCCCGGCGGAGAACTTCCTCCACAAGCTCGGCGGCATGCTTCATAATGCGGATTTCTTCAGGCGTCTTCATGGCGCGCATAGCGCGGAGCAGATGGCCGATGTCGCTGAATGCCCCCGCTGGGATGGCGTCTGCCAGCAACTCATAGCGGCTGACGGAGAAGTGCTCCTTCTCTATGCCGAAGCTGCCCGGAGCAGCGCCGCCGAAGCGGGATTTGAGCAGCTCGTACGGGTTGTCCGTATCGCTGTGCGTCAGAATAGTCTTCACCGAGGAGGCGGCATGCGCCGCTTCGGCGTCCAGCGCCGGAACGATCAGCACAGGCTCCTCGCCGCGGATCAGCAGCAGGCCCAGAAAGCGTTCATGCGGGTTGCTTGCGAATCCGGTCAGATAGTATACATGCTTAGGATCGGTTACGAGTAGAGCATCCAAGCCCCCTTCTGTAAGTCCTTGCTCCAGTTTAAGCAGAGCTTCATTCATTGCAATAGTTCCCCTTTCATATACACGCTTCAACAGCAATATCCTCATTATAATTCATAATCCGGGAGGCTGCACGTTCCTGGAACGGATGCAAAAGGGAGTTTAGTGAAGTTAAGCACCGGGTAATAGTTGCCACAATCATTTCTGGTTTCTATTCCCGCTTTACTTAACAGGAGGTTATGAATATGTCCGGTACATCGATCCTCTTCCGTACATTTCTGCTGCGCGGAACTTTGGTCCTGCTGATGGGCCTGCTGTCAGCCTGCACCTCTTCTGAACAAGATCATATGCAAGGGCAGCTGACAGGTGAGAATCCGCGGCTTGACGCACAACCTGCCGGCACTGCTCTTCCATCTTCGATGACTACGATGACCGAAACGCCGGGAGCCTCTGCCAGTGAAGGAACGGGTGCGCCGGTTGGTGCAGCATCACCTAGTGCCTCTGGAAGCACACAGGCACCGGAAGTAACGGCTGCCGCGCCGAAGCCGCCTGCTTCGTCGGCCTTCCCCTATACCGCCCATACGCTGGCAGACGGATTGAATGTGCCTTGGGAGATGGTATTCGCTCCGGACGGGCGGATCTTTTTCACCGAACGGCCGGGCAGCCTGCGGGTCATAGAGAACGGCAAGCTTCGTGCGGCCCCGCTGCTGGAGCTTGAAGCCCCCTTTATCAGTAAGGGAGAGGGCGGGTTGCTGGGACTTGCGCTTGACCGGGAGTTTGAGAACAACGGATTGGCGTATTTATATCATTCTTACCGCAATGCGGAGGGCGGAGTGGCAAACCGGGTCCTGCGGATTAAGATCGGCAGCAGCAAAGCGGAGATCAAGCAGGTTCTGCTGGATAATATACCAGGGGACACCAATCATAACGGCGGACGGGTCAAGCTGGGCCCGGACGGCTACTTGTACATCACCACAGGTGAACGCTATGAGCCTGAGCTGGCGCAGGATAAGAAAAGTCTGGGCGGGAAAATACTGCGGATTACCACCAGCGGCGGCATCCCTGATGATAACCCGTGGCCGGGATCTCCGGTTTATAGCATGGGCCACCGCAATCCGCAGGGTTTGGCCTGGCAGCCGGAGAGCGGAGTCTTATACAGCTCGGAGCATGGCCAGTCGAGCCATGATGAGATCAATCGTATTCAGGCCGGGTCCAATTACGGCTGGCCGCTGATTGAAGGCGATGAGACCGGAGCCGCGAAGCTGAAGCTGAAGGCTCCGCTGGCACACAGCGGGAAGGAGACCTGGGCGCCGTCGGGCATGACCTTTATTACGCAGGGGCCATGGAGCGGCGAACTGTTGGTTGCCGGTCTGGCCGGGCAGCAGCTGCTGCGGGTATCTTTGTCTCCTTCGGGCGGCAAGCCTAAGATTACGGCTTTATTCAAAGAGAAGTATGGCCGAATCCGCAATGTGGCGGAAGGGCCTGACGGCACCCTGTACATTATGACCAATAACCGGGATGGCAGAGGCAACCCGCGCGCACAGGATGATAAGCTGATTGCGCTGCGGCCGAATTGGAAATGAAGGCTGTTAGCTGCATTTTCCGCGTACTTCCCCCGGCACTTTACTAGGCTATGCTAATGGAGAAGGGATTTCACGGCCATCCGCCGCTGATGCGGACTGAGAAGCCGTTATTTCCGGATATTAGCTTGGTTTCTGTCCGTTGCGGACTCAGATGACCTTAATGGCTCAGTTTTACCGTATTCGGGTCTACAATATTCCAAATAAGGGCTCCTGAGTCCGGATAAGCGTCAAAAGCACCCTTTTCTGCAAAATAGCGTCATCTGAGTCCGTTTCACACTGTAATTCCGTAACTCTGTAACTCTGTAACTATGAAACAAACAAAGGCTGTCCTCCTTGCAGATCACCTGCACAGAGGACAGCCTTTCCTGTTATGGCCTGCAGCTTGTAAACCCCGGCTACAGCCAGCCCGCAAGTGAACCATCAACACCTGCGGGCTGCTTGCATACCGTGCACCATGGGTAGCAGACGATATTCTTACCGTCAGGTCTGCGAGCTTATGCAGACTGCGCAGTGCAAGCGGCATATCCGGGGTAGCCGGTTCAGCAGGTCCGTTACGCGATCGGCGTCCCGTTCGGCACCTGCTGCTCCGGAGCCAGCAGAATCACATCGCCTTCCTCCGGCACGCCGCCGAGGACAAGCACTTCCGAGAGGAAGCCGGCAATCCGTCTGGGCGGGAAGTTCACGACAGCGGCAATCTGCCGGCCGATCAGCTCTTCCGGAGTGTAACGTTTGGTGATCTGTGCACTGGAGGCCTTAATGCCGAGCTCCCCGAAATCGATCTGCAGCTTAATCGCCGGTTTGCGTGCCTCAGGAAAAGGCTCTGCGGACAGAATGGTTCCTATGCGCATGTCCAGCTTCAAGAAATCTTCAATAGTAGCCATGTACACGCCCCCTGTAGTAGGATAAGTTGCTTCTAACCGGGAATAGACCTCTTGAGAAGCTATTCCATGCCCAGGGGCTATTTTAACCCTCAGAAATGATGTAACATTATCATAAAACATATACTCTGAAAAGGCTACGCCCTGCCCTGGGCAGGCTGGCCCGCAAGAGAGAGGAAGATGTCCATGAAAGGAAAAACCGTGCTTGTCACCGGTGCGAATTCCGGCATGGGACTGGCTACGACAGTGGAAATGGCCCGCAGAGGAGCCCATGTAATCATGGCCTGCCGCAGCCGCAAACGCGGGGAGGAAGCTCTTGCGGAAGCAGTGCGCCAGAGCGGCTCTGATCAAATCCGGCTGATGCTGTGCGATCTGGGATCGTTCGCAAGCATTCGCGCTTTTGCAGAGGAATTCACGGCCGGCTATCCAGTGCTTGATGTTCTGATCAATAATGCTGGCGTAGTCGCCATCAGACGTGAGCTTACTTCAGACGGCTATGAGCAGGATTTGGGCGTGAATCATCTGGGTCATTTTCTGCTCACCATGTTGTTATTGGATAATCTGAAGCATGCTGAACAGGGCAGGATTGTGGTAGTGGCTTCGGGTGCCTACAAGATTGGCAAGCTGCATCTGGAGGATCATACGCTGTCACGCGGCTTCAATCCGGCTAAGGCTTACGCCCGTTCCAAACTGGCCAACATCCTGTTCACCCGGGAGCTGGCTGCACGCCTGAAGGGTACCAGGGTTACTGTGAACTGTGTGCATCCGGGAGCGGTGGGAACGAGCATCGGAGTGAACCGGGAGACAGGCTTTGGGCGCTCGCTGCTGAAGCTGCTGTCCTACTTCTTCCTGACTCCTGAGAAAGGTGCGGACACAGCCATTTATCTGGCGGCTGCGCCGGAGCTGAGCGAAGTAAGCGGGCAATATTATTACCGCCGCGAGATCAAGGAATTATCGCCAAGGGCGAAGAATACAGAAGAAGCCGCACGGCTGTGGAAGTGGAGTCTGGAGCAGACAGGGCTGAACTAGCCTTGTTTTCCGCAATGCAATGAAACTAGTGGACAATCGTCAACTGATTATGAGCGAATCTCTGTAAATGCCTGGCTAAATAAGCCGTACTCTAAACAACAACCATACAAGTTACTGGTCAGTTGCTGTGGGACTGGCAGAATACGTCAACCAATTCCTTATATTTGATTCGTTACCGGCAGAACGGAGACTTTTTAGCAAGCACTGTAGACATAGATGAGGCATAGATGAGGCATAGATGTTGTACGTTTTACAACTCTGATTCATTGAAAGCCAGGTGTTTGAGAGGATTGTTGTATGAAATACAATAATTGTCCTGCTAAGCTGCTTGAAAAAGCTAAAATCCTGCCTTTTGTACAACAATTTTGGATTGGGGCCGATAGGATGAGGGGAATGTTGTTCATATATCACATACAACTTTTAGGAGGAATCATAGCATGGATTGGCAAGGTTACAGTATAGAGGATGCGGCAATTGAGGATTTGGGAGCGATTGTGGAGATTTATAACACGACGGTTGCCGGAAGAATGGTGACAGCGGATCTTACGCCGATAGCCGTGGAGGATAGAGTGAAGTGGTTCCATGAGCATAACAGCCATCACCGTCCCCTCTGGGTCCTGCGGCAAGGCGGCGAGATTGCAGCCTGGTTCAGCTTCCAGTCATTCTACGGGCGTCCGGCCTATAATGGAACGGCAGAGATCAGCGTCTATGTAAGTGAAAAATTCCGCGGCAGCGGCGCCGGAAGTATCCTGCTGACCAAGGCGCTTGAGGAATGTCCGCGTCTTGGTCTGCAGAACCTGGTCGGTTTTGTGTTTGGCCATAATGAGCCAAGCCTTGCGCTGCTGCGGAAGTTTGGTTTCGGACAATGGGGCCTGCTGCCGGGTGTCGCCGTGCTGGACGGCATTCCGCGTGACCTTGTTATCGTAGGCCGCAAGCTGTAAATTTATATAAGGCTTTCGCAGAAACAGTGTGTGAAACTTATTGCGGAGGAGCAGCTGAAGCAGACCGGCATTCTTCTTCCGTAATCCAGTCTTCCGACCATACCTGCAAATCACGGATGACGGATTCCAAGGCCCGGCCCTTGTCAGTTAACGAATACTGGATTCTTACAGGCGTTTCGGGAAAAACCTCGCGCAGGACGATACCCTCCTGCTCCAGTTCCTTCAGCCGCTCGGACAAAAGCCTGCCGCTGACCGGCAGCGAAGCTTCAATGGCGCCGAAGCGCTGGGGACCTTGCAGAAGCTGATAGATGATTAAGCCCGTCCAACGTCTGCCGATAATATCCATGCTTTTTTGTAACCTTGGACATAACTCTGTGGATTTCATTAGGCTCACCTCTTACTGTACATTATAAACGAAAAGACCTATAACTAAAACAAATTTGAACTATTTGCACTACTTGAAAGGATGATTCCCTTGGCTAAAAAGAAGAAGATAACTCCGGCTCCGCGCCCTACTCCGGCCGATGCTCCGGCAACGCTCAAAGACCTGCTCAGCCGCGAGGTGCTGGACAAGCTGAAGGCGCAGTCCGATGCGCTCAAAGCCGAAGAGCAAGGCAAGAAAGACGCCGCCCTCAAGGAAGCGGAGGATAAACGCAAGGCAGAGCAGAAACGTCTGGAGAATGATTTCGGCCACCTGCTGGAGAACAGCAATCAGGACTGGTCGAAATTTAAATAAAACAAACTTTACCAGTATCAGGGTTGACAATCTGCAGCAGCGCCATATATTATTGGGTTTATCATTTAGAGAAGGGAGGCCGATGGGTCATGATTGGAACAAATGGTTTGAGAACGCCGCACAGTCACATTACAACCGCATATGAACAATCTGATCTCATCGCCTTCGTCCGGAAGACATAATACGCAGCGTGCTTATTATGTCACAACTGCATACGGGTGTCCCAGCTTGAATTCGAAGCTGCACCCAGCGCTCCGGGAGCCGCATGATCAGAACTGATCTGCGGCTCTTTTTGCGTACCACAAAACTGGAATTTATCTTACCAACCTGAGAGGAAATGAAAACATTTATGAATAGCATGAAGCAGCAGGCGGGGGAGATATCCCGCTACAAACATGAGGTAGCCCTTCCGGGCGGCGACCTCAAAGTATATGCAAGTGAGCAATTGTTTGGCTCACTTGATTATAAGGTCCTGGAAATGGCTAACAACAATCTGCAGATTCCAAATATTGAATATATGAGCTACACTCCTGATGTACATGTAGGCGTCGGAACCTGCATCGGGACTACCGCGGTCTGGGATGCCGCGTCAGGTTATGTATCGCCGTCCATTGTAGGCAGCGATATCGGCTGCGGCATGCGTGTACATCTGACCAATCTGCATATGGATGATCTACGTGAAGTGAAGCTGCGCCGGAAGCTGGTCCGTGCAATTGAGAAGTATCTGCCCATGGAGGCCCAGCAGCGCGGCCACTACAGCGATATCCGGCTGGAGAATATCGTGCGCAAGGGACTGCACGGCCTGCCCAGCAAATATGTTCCGGACAGCTACACTCCGAAGAAATCAAGCGCGCTGTCCCATGTGGAGATCAGCAAGCTTGCCTTCGATGACGAGATTCTGAACGAGCTGCCGGATATGGCCTGGCACCGGGGTCACCGCCAGCTCGGCACCCTTGGCGGCGGCAACCATTTCGTTGAGATCCAGGCGATTGAAATCGCCGAGGAGCAGCGGGAGGTGGCTGAAGCGTGGGGCCTGAGGGACGGTCAGATTGCCGTGATGATCCACTCCGGCTCCCGGGCCTGGGGAGGCATGGTCAATCAGTTCTGTACCCCGGCCTTCGCCAAGGTCATGGGCCAGCTTGGACTGGGCAGCGCAGACCCGCGCCTGATCTATGCGCCCCTGTCACATCCGCAGGCCCAGCACTATGTTAATCTGATGTACTCGGCGCTGAACTATGCGGTAGTGAACCGCCATCTGATCGCTTATGGTGTACGTGAGGGCTTCCGTGACGTCTTCGGCACGAAATGCGAGCTGCGCACCCTCTACGATCTGATGCACAATTATGCGTGGGAAGAGGAAACCTCCTCAGGCACCAAGTTTGTTCACCGCAAAGGGGCGACACGCGCCCTGCCTGCAGACCATGCGGATAATCCGCGGGCTTACGCGGCGACCGGGCATCCGGCGCTGATTCCCGGCTCGATGGGCACCGCTTCCTACATCATGGTCGGCCAGCCCGGAGGAGAAGAGAATTATTATTCGATCTGCCATGGAGCCGGACGCATCCGCTCCCGCTCGGCAACGAAGCGGCTGGTGTCTGTCCATGAATTCTCCCGGTCGATGAAGGTGGGGACGGCAGACGAGATTGTAGTGAATCAGCATTCCCTGGAATCTATCATTGACGAATCTCCCCAGGCCTATAAGAATGTAGATGAGATTATAGAAAGCGTTACGGGCGCCGGCCTGGCTGCTGTTGTGGCCAAATGCAAGCCGCTCGCAGCGATAAAGGGGACGAAATAGGATGGAGCAGGAGATTAAGAAACCTACTGTAATCTACGAATACGATGAAGACAGAGCCGGAATCATCAAAGGTTATGATGTGTACGCACGCCTGGTTGACGGCATACTTGAAGCGCTCTACAGCCGCTACGGCGTCCGTTATGAGCTGTATGCGAGCGATGACCCCAACAGTGAATACTGGAAGCTGCTGGAGAACGATGTGCAGAGCGGGAATGCCGGGGTGGAGCATGTGGCGCGGATTTTTGACCGCCTGGAGGACCGGACGTTTGTGTATGACGATGATAAAGAGCAGCCGGAGTACAATATCCATCTCTCGATCCGCAATAATGTGCTGGCGTATCCTGCCATGGGCATTGCTCTGGCGCGGGTGCCTGTGTTCCAGGAGAACGGCATCAACTTTCAGGACTATGTGTTCGCGGCATCTGACGCGCAGCTGCAATTCTTCCTGGCCAATGTGCGCACCCGGCAGCGGGAGCAGAACATTAATAAGGTGACGGTGTTCACTGACCGGCGTAACGGAATCTTCCGTGAGGATGAACCCATCACCCGCTCTGTCGGGCGTGAGGAGGTCGTGCTGGACGCGGGGATCAAAAAAGAAATCTACCGTTCGCTCGACCAGTTTTTTGATTCGGACCGCAGCTTCTACGTCACTTACGATATCCCGTACAAGCGGGGCATTCTGCTCTACGGCCATCCGGGCAACGGCAAGACTACGCTCGTCAAATCGATCGCCGGAAGTGTACCGGGACCTGTGATCTACTGGCAGATTACCGAATATACGAGCAGCGAGTCAGTGAATGAGGTGTTCGAGGCTGCGGCCCGGCTGGCGCCGATGGTACTGGTGATTGAGGACATCGATTCCATGCCGCAGGAGGTCCGCTCCTTTTTCCTCAACACGCTGGACGGGGCCACTTCGAAGGAAGGCATCTTCCTGATCGGCACCACCAATTATCCGGAGAAAATCGACCCGGGTCTCATGAACCGCGCCGGGCGCTTCGACCGGGCCTATGAGATCAAGATGCCAAATGAGGCGCTGCGCCTCGAATATCTGCAGCTGCGCGGGTTCTCCGCCTTCGCAGGTGAAGAGGGTACGGCCACCGCTGCGCGACTGACTGGAGATTTCTCCCTGACCCAGCTCGGCGAGCTGTATGTCAGTGCGGCGCTGGAATGGCATGAGAATGGCACGGCTGATGTGGAGTCTCTGGTGCGCGGCATGCGCAGTGAGCTAGACAAGGGGCGCAAACGGGAATGGATGAAGGATGCTTCGTCCAGTATCGGATTTTATTAAGTAAGAGGGAAGCGACTGTAAAGGGAAGATTGGGGAGCCGTGAGGCTCCCTTTTTGCGTAGGGATGCAGATAAATCTGCTATAGTAAGATGGATGATTCCGGAAATTTCTGGCTGGAAGCTGTAACTTTTGGCATTCTCATACGTGGATGGATTAAGGGGGGAGGAGATGGAGCCGAATTCGCTGGATGATCTATATGAGAATTATGTGGCGGACATCTACCGCTATCTGTGCTCCCTCTGCCATGACCACCATGCGGCCGAAGATTTGATGCAGGAGACCTTTTACCGGGCGTATCTGTATCTGGAGGATTGCCGGGAAGAACGGATTAAGCCGTGGCTGTTCCGGGTAGCTTACAACGCCTTCGTGGACTACAAGCGCAAGGAAAAGCGGAGTGTGTCCAAGGAAGACGGGTTTTTCAGCAGGCTGCCTCATCCGGAGACCACGGAAGGGACTTTGCTGCGTCAGGAACGCTGGAAAGAGGCGGCGCTGGCGCTCAGCTGTCTGCCGGAAGGGCAGCGGCATGCGCTGCTGCTGCATGATTATCACGGGCTGACCTACAAGGAAGCTGCCGGCATTATGAACGTAGGCTTGTCCCAATACAAGATACTGGTATTCCGCGCCAGGCAGAAGCTGCGTGAGGCGGACCGGAGGAGGAATGAGCATGAGTGAGGAGTTCAAAGAACAGCTGCGGAAATACAGTGAGGGGACACTTCCGGAGGAAGAGCGGGAGGCGCTGGAGAGTGAGCTGGAGAAGCTGGAGGCTTATCAGCTCTATCTGGAGGAGCAGCTGGAGCGGGAAGAGCAGACAAACGGGCAGTGGACAAAGGCAGACCCGGCCGGCAGTGATTCTCCCGGAATCAAGAAGATGAAGAAAAAGGCGGACAAGCGGGAGAAGAGAATTATCCGCCGCGGCAAATGGAAGGCGCGGATCGTGAACACCATTACTGTATTTGCAGCCTTCATTGCCTTCATGATCATCAGTACCATTATTACTGTGGTGTTCTACGGCACCGGGAACCGCGGTGAGACTTACAGTGATGTTGTATCCTCGGCGATTGCTGTGACCCGTCCCAATACAAGCGTATCTATCTCTTCTAACGCGCACTATTTCTTCCGCATGGAATTAACCGGCAATCTGCTGAAGCAGATCGGCAGCGAGAAGCTGGATGCCGGCGAGTATTCCCAGGAATTCCGGCTGGGCCTTTCGTACCCCGGTACCTTCAATTGGACGGACGAACGTAATGGCGGCAACTATCATTTCTTCTACCCGTCAGCAGATGGTTCCGTCAGCAGCGGGGATAACAGCGAGGAGTGGAACAAGCTGGATAAGCTCCCCGAAGGTACGGTTGCCGAAGCTTACCTGTCGTTTGACCATTTATTTACCACAGATGAGCTGCTAAAAGAGTTTGAAGTGCTGAACCTGCGACCGGTCTGGTTCGCAGCCGACACGGGGCCGTCTACCCATGATGAGGTCGTTACGAGTCCGCTGGGATTTCCCTATGAGCCGATCTGGCATGACGATGATATGCTGAAATCAGAGGTTACGACAGAAAAAACAGGCTGGTTCAGCTCGGTCTCCTCCTACAGCAGCATTTCGCCTGCTGTTGATCCTTACGGGAGCGGTGAACTGCGGGATGCGAACTTCATCAAGACACTCAAGCTGCTGCAGCAGCATCAGTCCCTGGCCCGGAAGGCCGCATCGTTTATTGAACTGGATACTTCGCTCTCCTACCTGCAGGAGCACGGAGTGCAGCTCTATGGAGCTGTAGCCACAGGACCCGTTAAGGAACTGCTGAAGCTGCGCGAGGCCTCCTGGGTCAGCCATTTGCGGGTGGGTGAAGTCCGGCTCTGGAATTGGCGGGAATAAGGAAGAGAACAGGCGCGGCTTGCTTCTAAGTTCGGCAAACCGTACAATTATAAGTACGTAAACTTGAGAAGGTTGATGTGAAATGGCCTGAGGAACGTTATTTACAGCGTTTCTCGGCTATTTTACTTCCAGTATCTCGGGTCATTTTTGAACACTTGGAATTAGGATGGAAATCTACCGGGGTGCCGGTAGGAGGACTATATGAATTAGGAGCTGAAGCAGATGAAGATTGGAGTGGTATCGGATACACATCTCTCAAGCAGGGCCAAGGGGCTGCCCTCCGTGCTTATGGAAGAATTCAGCAAGGTGGATATGATTCTGCATCTGGGCGATTGGGTATCGCTGGAGATCTACGATCTGCTGGCCCGGCTTGCTCCGGTGGAGGGAATCGCCGGTAATAACGATGGCGCCGAGATTATTCAGCGCTTCGGTGAGAGCAAGATCGTTACGCTGGAGGGCATGCGTATCGGGATGATTCACGGACATGCGCCGTATTCCCGCAAAGGGACCGATGGAAATGCTCTGCTGGCCTTTGAAGGCCAGGAGGTGGACTGTATTCTCTTTGGCCATTCCCATCAGCCGCTGATGCGCCGGGAGAACGGTATTCTGCTGTTCAACCCCGGATCACCTACGGACAAGCGACGGGAGAAGCAGTATTCCTTCGGCCTGATGGACATTGAAGACGGTAAAATCACGGCCCGTCATGTCTTTTATGACTCCAAGGAATAAAGGAAGCTGGGTAGAAGGAGGGGAGAGCCATGTTGAATTTTCGTTTTGAACGGGCAGGGCTTGAGGATGTGGAGGAGCTTGCTCCACTATTCGATGAATACCGCAGCTATTACGGCCAAGCCTCTGACCTGGAAGCTGCACGGGAATTTCTGAAGGCGAGGCTGTCCAATGAGGAATCTGTAATTTTTATAGCAGCGGCCGGTGAGGGTGCGGACAAGCGGACGTATGGAATGGCACAGCTGTACCCTTCCTTCTCCTCCATTACAGTTCAGCCCGTATGGATTCTGAACGATCTGTTTGTGACGGCGGAGCAGCGCGGGCATGGACTTGGCTCACTGCTGCTTGAAGGCGTGCGCGGATTTGCGCAGGGGACAGGTGCGAAGGGACTGACGCTTTCAACGATGACGCATAATACCGGCGCACAGCGTCTGTATGAAGCCCAAGGCTACATCCGGGATGAGAGCTTTTTCACTTATCATTTATATTTTTAAAGACATAGTTAGGGGAGTTTACGTGGAGACAAGCAATAAGCTGGCAGTGTTTTTTGATCTGGATGATACGTTGTACGACCATTTGGTGCCTTTCCGGGAAGCGGTTCGCGAGGTGCCGGCGCCAGATGAAGACAAGCTGGATTATGCGGAGCTGTTCTACACCGTACGGCATCACAGTGATTTGCTGTGGCCGAAATATCTGCGCGGGGAGCTTGAGCTGGAGGAGACCCGGGTGATGCGGCTGGAGCTGGCTTTTGCCGAATATGGCCTGCCCTTGAACCGGGAGCAGGCAGCCAGAGTTCAGGCCTCCTATATTGCCCGCCAGTACGCGATCGAGATGATCGAAGGCGTGGCGGAGCAGCTTCAGCGCTTCATTGCCCTGGGTCATCCGGTAGGCATTATCACCAACGGCCCGCTGCAGCACCAGATGGGCAAGCTGCGCGGGCTGGGGATAGATAAGATCATTCCGCCGGAGATGATCTTCATCTCGGATGCTGTGGGTCTGGCTAAGCCCGACCCGGCCATCTTCGCCCATGTCAATAAGATGACGGGAACTGCACCTGAGAACAGCCTCTATGTAGGAGATACATGGGCTAACGATGTGGTTGGTGCGCTTGCGGCAGGCTGGAAGGTATGCTGGTACAACCCGCGCGGCCGGCAGCCGGGTGGAGATCACACGCCAAGCTATATTTTCACCAATTATAAGGAGTTCAGCGAGCTGCCGCTGGTATGACAAAAAGGTGCCCTCCCCAAAGGAAGGCACCTTTTCTGCTTGCATACGATGCTGCACATTCATCACTGCGCGGTATTAATCAGCGAAGCTGTACGTAGGATCGGTCAGATTCAGCCGTTCTCTCAGCGAAGAGGTGGCATGAATCTTATTGTCGTCTGTGATGAAGAAGGCATCGACCTTCTCCGGGAGCGCTTCAAGATACTTCATGCCGTCTTCGAGACCCATCAGGAATACACCGGTTGACAAGGCATCCGCATCTGTTGCGTTCGGACTCATAATGGTAATGCTCTTCAGCCCGTTCTGGGACGGGAAGCCCGTCCGCGGGTCCAGAATATGATGGTAGCGCACACCGTCCTGCATGAAGAAACGTTCGTATACCCCGGAGGCGTCGATAACCTCGTCCGAGATTTTGATGGTGCCCAGCTGGGTACCGCGGCTCTGATCGGGGTCCTGCAGACCGATATTCCACGGCGAGCCGTTCGGCTTGTTGCCAAGCGCAATAATACTGCTGCCGCCGAGATTAATCATCGCACTGTCCAGGCCTTGCGCCTTGAGGTAGTCGGCGATCCGGTCAGCGGCATACCCTTTGCCGATCCCGCCCATGTCCAGCACCATGCCTTCTTTGGCCAGCTTCACCGTCTTCGCAGCATCATCCACAATAACATCCTTGTAATTGGTCAGGCTGCGGGCTTTATCAATCGCTGCCTGATCGGGAACATGCTCTCCGCCTTCACCGATTGCCCAGAGGTCAACGAGCGGTCCAACAGTCGGATCATATAGCCCGTCCATTTCTTCGGCATATTTAAGGGAAAGCTTCACGATATCCAGCGTTTCGTCGGATACGGCTACCGCTTCTTTACCTGCTGCCTGATTCACAGCGTATAATTCCCCGTTCTCCTTGGTGCGGCTGAACTCGATGTCCATCCGTTCCAGCATCGCCTGAATATCATCCATATTCTTCTGCTCTACAGTATTACCGAAGACCTTGATATTCACGACCGTATCATAAATATAAAACGTCTGTTCCAGGGACTTCGTATCGCCATCTTTCGTGACCGTTGCACCGCCGGGGGTTTCAGTAGTCGTGCTTTCTTTTCCATTGTTGCCCACCAAGAGCCAGATGCCCACAGCTGCGACGATAACAATGACGAGAGCGGCCAGAATAACGCCAGATTTCTTGTTCTTAAACATATTCCACCATCCATAAAGTTAGTTTCTTGATCACATCTTTATTATCATACCCCAGAAAGAATGGCAAGGGATACTAATTTCATGACATTTTGTGCAGAAGAGCAGCTTACAGAACGGAAGCGGATTGAAACTTTTATCAAAAAGTTGTCTTCTTCCCGGGGACATGGTAAATTGATTTGTGACTTAGTGACCAAAAATTAAATTTAGTCAATTTATGGTCGTACAGGAAGAAAGGAGTTTTACCTATGTCCATTGACCGCAAGGCGTTGATCCTGCAGGCAGCGACCCTGTCCTTTGTACAATTTGGCTATAAAGCTACGACTATGGATCAGGTATCCAGAATCGCCAATGTGGGCAAAGGCACGATCTATACTTTTTTCAAAACCAAAGAAGAGCTGTTTGAGGAAATTCTGGATAAGGCTTCGCAGGAATTAATGTCGGTGATGAACCGTGTAGCGGCGGAACAAACGACCTTTGTGCATAATTTGCTTAATCTGCTGGATTCCATTCTGGAATTCCGGTCCGATCATGAGCTATTTGTGAAGCTCGCCCAGGAAGTACGGGACATCGGAACAGCCCAGGCGCTGGAAGGTGTTAAGCGGATGGAGGCATACGCGCTGGATTTCTTGAGACAGCAGATTGAGGAAGCCATCGGCAGCGGTGAAGTGAAGCCCTGCGATTCCAGTGTTGCGGCATTTATGATTCTGCGAATGTACCTGGCGCTCACCACAGAATGGAACAAATCCCATGAGCCGCTGGACAAAAACCGGATTAAAGAGCATATGATCCTGTTCATTTCAACGGGGATTCTACTATAGTGTGGGTGGGCAAACTAGAGAATTATTGTAATAACTTAACAAAGTCCGCCTTTCCCGGTTGAGCGGAGTCCCCCTCCCGTCTATAATGAGAGCGTCTTCATATATACCGGAAAGCGAGCTGATCCAAGTGAAGGGCAATAACAATGATTTTACCGGCGGCAGAATGGAAGGTCCGGCGGCCCCCAAAGATCCGGAGGAGAGAAGAGGCGGCTTCTTCGTCATGTTCGAAACAGCGATCGAGGCGACAGCCAGAGCAGAGGGCAGTCCATCCCAGGAAGTGTATCTGGAAGGCAATTATCTGACGGATAAGGCAAGATACATAGGCGGGATTACGGATGAGGGGATGCTGGCGCTTCTGACAACCTGGGCCGGGTTCCGTGAGCTGGTGCATAGCATCGGGGTGTCCGTGAGGACCGGGACCGGCAGTGAAGGGGGAAAGGTCTCCTTTCTTATGCAGAACTGGGGCAGAAGCAGTAAGTATGAGACAGGAACGCAGCTGCGTGTTCCCTGTCCGGGGGACGGGACGGAGGTATTGCTGAAGCTGGAGGAGGCCATGTGGTCCGGGGACGATGTAAGTCCCGGCAAATTCGCTTTTGAATTTAGCCGTGAAGGAGAGCTGGCAACGGCGAGTATTATTTTTTATTTGAATGACGGCTATACTGCGCCAGAAGCTACAATGGAAGCTCCGGTTGCCTTCGGTTCGCCGGAGTACCGCGGAATGATTGCTAAGTCTCTGCTGCATTCGGGCAATAATTACCGGCTCAGAACAGCTATAGACAAGGCAATCAAGGGTGAGGATGTCACCATTGCTTATATTGGAGGGTCCATTACCCAAGGTGCAGGGGCTAAGCCGATCCACACCGGATGTTATGCCTACCAGTCTTATTTGCAGTTCAAGGAGCTGTTCGGTAAGGACGGTGGAGAGAATATCCATTATGTGAAAGCCGGAGTAGGCGGGACGCCTTCTGAGCTTGGAGTAATCCGTTATGAAAGAGATATTCTGCGGGAGGGTGCGGTAACGCCGGATATCGTGGTGGTGGAATTTGCAGTGAACGACGAGGGTGATGAAACGAAGGGCAATTGCTTCGAGAGCCTTTGTCTAAAAATCCTGTCTGACCCGGCCCGGCCCGCCGTGATTCTGCTGTTCAGTGTGTTTGTGAATGACTGGAACCTTCAGGAACGGCTCGCTCCTGTGGGCAGGCACTATAACCTCCCGATGGTCAGCATCAAAGATGCGGTAACCGGACAGTTCCGTCTGAGCAAGACTGAGGGGAACGTCATATCGAAACGGCAATTTTTCTACGATATTTATCATCCTGCTAATGACGGACACCGGGTTATGGCAGACTGTCTGGGTTATTTATTCTCCGAGACCTGCCGGTCGCTCCGGGACGAAGAGGATATTACAACCGCTAAACGGCCGGTTCTCGGAAATGATTACACGAATATACGGCTGCTTGACCGCAAGAGCCTGACAGATCTCAACGATGTCCGGGTGGAAGCAGGCGGCTTCCGGGCAACCGACACGGATTTACAGCGGGTAGAGCTGGATGCCGATCCCTTCGGCACCCCGGAATTTCCGCATAACTGGCTGCATACGGCAGCATCCGGTGAAGAGAGCTTCAGGCTGACCCTCACCAGCAGCAATCTGATCCTCGTATTCAAGGATTCGGGCAGCCCTGATTTTGGCAGAGCAAATATCTTCGTCGATGGCAGCCTTGTGCTGACTGCTGATCCGCATATGAACAGCTGGATGCACTGCAATCCGGTCATTCTGTATCAGAATGAGCAGAGTCAGCAGCATGTCATTGAGATCCGCATGGCGAAGGAAGATAAGGACAAATGCTTTACGGTACTGGGCTTCGGTTATACTGTGTGATGATTTAAGAACCAGCACACAACAGGACTGAAGAAGTGAGTTCATTCAAACAATGCAGCAACTTATGTATTCAGTCCATGTGGAAATTCAGTGATAGTTGTATTATGTACAATTAAAACCTGCGAAAAGGGTTGTTTCCGTCTTATAACTGCAGTCTGTACAACTAAATCCGCCCGAATCGGACAGAACCCTCTACAACCGGCATTTTAATTGCACGAAATACAACTAAACGGATAATTGGTTGGTAATCAGATGATTTAGTTGTACAAAGTACAATTAAGCATGCCGGATATCCCATATTCCGTTCACTGCAAAGGTACAGAGGGGGATTTTGGAACTGTAGGAGCGATAGCGAACGCCTTTGTCACCGGATTCCCACCGCGAACAGCGGTACAAATTCAAGGAATCTGGGGACAACAGCGGCCGGAAGTCCAAATATTCACCGCAGCTGCCTCCTCGCTTAAATGGGGGAATCTTTAGTTCAATCTATATAGTTTAAATCTGACGTTACTAATCCAGCATAAATTCCCTGTATTTATCCTTACGGGGGTTCAGTACGAAGAGAATTCCGCTGGCATAGCCCGAGACGGCATTGAAATTCCGCTTGAGGGTAGCTTTGCCGGTTAAATAGGTCAGTGTCCACAGCAATGCGGCATAATTCTTCACCGGTGCCTTGCGCAGATTAAGCAAATAATAATGATTCACTGCAGTAGCCCGGGCCACCCGGCCTGCCTTGTCGCGGGAGCTGGGAGATTCATGATGCATGATCTTCATCTCCGGGTTGATGACAAGCTTGCCGTATCTGCTGGCCAGATGGCACATATAGATATCGTCAGCCACCGCGTAGCTGGTCATCCAGGGGTAAGGCTTCATATCCTGCAGCGCCGACGTCCGGAAGGACATATTGCAGCCATGGAAGAAATCCGTCTCGAAAATATTATCGGTCTCCCCCCACAGCAGCAGGGAGCCTGCCAGTGTGCTTGCCGACAGCCGGCCGGGTGAAGCCGACATCTGGCAGGTCAGCCTGCCGAGCAGTTTGCCGGACTTGCTGCTGGAGAGGCCCTTGGCGATGCCGCCTACTCCGGCAATGGACGGGTCCGAAGCGTAGGTGTCCAGCATCCGGCGGATGTAGAGCGGATCATCCAGCTCGGCATCGTCATCGAAGCTGAGCAGAATCTCCCCGTCGATAAGACCCAGGGCTTCATAGCGGGAGAGCCAGACGCCGGGTTTGGTTTTGCGGTAATAGCGCAGCTCGGCTTGAGGCATACGCCCCAGTACCTTGTGGAAATACTCCAGCACTTTCTCCTCAATCTCGCCGTCATCCACAATCAGCAGTTCAATTGAAACATCCTCCAGCTCTGTCTGCCTGCCGATGGATTCAATGCACAGGGTCAGATCGCTGATCCGGTTGCGTGTAGGAATTACTATAGACAGATCATGCATACCGCTGACTCCTCCCGGGACGTCCTAGACTGTCCGCTTTAATTTTAGATTACAATGCACCGAAAGTACGTGTTGATCTAATTTTACTCCCCCTTTTGTAGGCCGTATATACCACTTTGGTTTACTTTTATTTAGTACAGTTGCGCTTATAATAGAATTAATTTCAAAATGTATATGCTTACAAAACCTAAGCGGATGCTTCCGAAGCAGGTTTTGTACGAAGTAACATCTGAAGAAGCAACGCTAACAAAACTTTTAGGAGGGGACGTTATGCATGTCGGGATCTTTATGCATACCAATTACTTTGAAGATTTCTTCGTAAAGGGTCTAGGTCTCAGTGAAGAGGAATATGTACATTCGTATCATAACGATTTTTCTTTCGACTATGCGCGTCTTCTGCAAACCAAGGGGATCCGCACGACCATCTATAATTTCACCAGGATTGGCAGTGAGGTCCGAACCTATCAGCACGGAATCGTGGATTGTACGATTAAGTTTATCCCGGTGGGCATGCTGTATAAATGGTATTCCGTCATTCCCTTGTCTCACCGGACACCGATCGGCAAATTCGTATCACAATATATATCCACGATTCAGAGAGACCTGTGTGATATTCTGCGGGGAGACGGAATCAGCCTGATCTATGCCCAGGAATATGCTTCCGGACGCTTTGAGCGGCTGGCTGCCGCTGCGAAGAAGCTGAGCATCCCGATCATTGCCGCTTACCACGGGGGCAGCATCCATAAGTGGATTCTGCCGATCAAGAAGCATACGCTTCATAAGGCAGCATTCATGACTACGCTTAATGAGGATGAGCAGAACAGCATGGTGCGCCACTTTCCGCATCTGGAGGGGCGGATCCGGCTGCTGCCGAATTTCGTGAATTCGGCGATCTTTTACCGGCGGGATAAGGATGAGGCGATAGCCGCGCTGGGGCTGGACCCCGGCTGCAGATATATCATTAGCGTTGGACGGCTGTTTGAGCATCAGAAGGGCCATTCGCTGCTGGTGCAGGCCATGGAGCAGCTGAAGCAGCACCCTGACCTTAGAATATTGGTTGCCGGCGGCGGTCCGGATGAACAGAGTCTGAAGGATCTGATCCGGGCCAAGGGGCTGGAGGACCGCTTCATCATGCTCGGTACAATCCGCAACAAGGATATGCTGGCCAGCTATTACAGCGTCTCCGAGCTGTTTGTGCTGCCTTCGCGGTATGAAGGATTGCCGCTGGTTATCCTGGAAGCGGGAGCCTGCGGTCTTCCAACTGTTGCTTTTAATGTGATGGGGGTCAGAGGTCTGGTACGCCACGGGGAGAGCGGACTGCTCGCTGAAGGGCTTGACCCGGCTAAACTTGCTGCATCCCTGGATCAACTGCTCGGCAATCCTGAGATGTGCCGGGAGATGGGGGCAGCAGCGCTGCAGATCGTCCGCTCTGATTATTCGGAAGAGATTATCGGAGCCAGACTCTACAATCTGCTTCAGGAGAGCTTAGGGCTTGATCCGTCCGCACCGCTCTTTGGTGACGGGTATGCTCAAGAGTTAACGTCTCCCTTGTAAACCGCTGTCTTCCTTGTAAACCGCTGTCTTATTGTTGTGCCGTTGTGACTGAGGCCGCGGCTGCCGGAATACTGCGGATGGTCACTCCTATAATTGGAGAACCCGTTGCAGATCCGATGCTCTGCGACTACATAGAAGCCGATAGCTGCTGTATGCCTGCATAGAAGCCGATGGCGGCTATACAGGCATACAGCAGCTTGTTTCGGAACAGGGCGATTTTGGGATAGCTGCCGCATACATAAAGAGACCCGCCGTAAGCAAGCATCCAATCTGCGGATGATCACCCCTGAATCCTCTCTGAACAAAGGAACGCCTCCCTAAATATGTTTGCGGACTTGCTATGGAACTCACCTGCCGTCTAATCACCGATTAGTCAATGGAATGACCCATGAGCACCGGTACAACGCCATCTGCATTCCGGCAGAAAGTTTGTTTGTAATTTTCGGTTTTTAACTATATAATAGTAAGTAACATGTAAGACTCGTCATTTGTAGTACAGCGTTGCATCCAATACATTTCAGGAGGAATTCCCATGAGAATAGATATATGGTCCGATTATGCCTGCCCGTTCTGCTATATCGGCAAAAGACGGCTGGAGCACGCCCTGAGCCAGTTCCCGGACCGTGACAAGGTGGAGATCGTATTCCGCAGCTTCCAGCTGGATCCGAATGCGCGCACCGATGAAACGAGAGATATTCACGACATTCTGGCTGCCAAATACGGCATGACCCGTGACAAGGCTATAGCTACGAACGCACAGCTTGCCGAACAAGCGCAGGGTGTGGGTCTTGAGTTCAACTTTGATACGGTCCAGTCGACCAATACGTTTGACGGTCACCGCTTAAGCCATTACGCAGCTACAAAGGGTAAAGCCCCGCAAATGACCGAACGGTTGCTGCGCGCATATTTCACCGACTCGCTGAATCTTGGTGACCGCAAAGTGCTGGCTGAGCTGGCCGCAGAGGTCGGACTCGATCAGGCTGAAACGGCTGCGGTGCTGGAGAGCGACGCTTATGCTGATCAGGTGAATGCAGATATTGATGCAGCCCGGCTGCTGAATATCACCGGCGTGCCGTTCTTCGTCTTCAATAACAAATACGCTGTGTCCGGCGCGCAGCCGGGTCCGGTATTCACCGAAGTTCTGGACACCGTCTGGGCCGAAGAGCAGAATACTCCTGTGCTCCAGGTAGTCGGCAAGCCGCAGTCCAAGGCAGAAGATGCTGACGGCTGTGATGATGGCTCCTGCAGCATCTGATTCCGCTTAGGCAGACTCGCACACAAATTCCCCGCTGTATGGATTCTCTCCATGCAGCGGGGTATTTCGTTTACCTGTTTCGGGCCATATAACAGTACTATCTGAACGAAGTTACAAGGCTCGATAACAGCGTGCGCACATCATGCTGGTATTCCTTAATCGGCTCAACCGGACGGTTAATACCGAACAGCGTGTAGACAGCGATTCGGGCCGCCCGGACGGAATATTCTTCAGTGAAGACCACATCATCCGGGATTTCGCAGTATTGGCCGACAAAGGCCAGGTTAGTGGAGCCTTCGGGCACAACCTGCGGCCGGTCGCTGTTCAGCCGCGGCATGAACTGGGAAGTGATGTACGGCATCATGCAAGGAATGCAGTTGGCGGTAGCCATGATTTCTTCCTTATGCGCCTCGAAATGGAGATGGCCAATCAGCTCCTGCATGATCTCTTCGCCGGTACAGTCACACATTTTCTTGTGGACATAATCGCCGACCTTGTCCGGATACAGTCCGTAACCCCAGAATACTTTGACATGCTCCGGCTGGTTGCGGAAATGCGGCTGGAAGGCCAATACAACGGACATCAGCCAGCTGGAATCTTTGAAGGTCACGAGTGCGCCAGTGCCGGCCCGGTTGCGGGTGAAGTCTTCCATCAGGTCGAAGAACTTCGAGTCCTGGAAGGTGACCGTGAAGGATTCCCATTTGGACTCGTCCACATGATCGTCGAAGGACGAAGGATTGCCGAGACCCGGCTTCTTGGCGGCGATATTCTCCCACAGCTTCCATGAGCTGCCCTTGCCGTTCAGGCGCGGTGCGGAGGTCATCGAGCCGAGGCTGGAGCCTTCGGTCATCGAGCCGTTGGTGATAATCACACGGTCGCCTTCATTAATCTCAATCACGTCTTCCACACCTTGGCGGGAGACCTTCATTTTCGTAACGGTAATGCCGTCGCCTTCTTTGAATTCCAGATCGGTTACCGTACATTTTAACGTGAAATCTACGCCAAGCGGCTCCAGATACTGGTGCAGCGGCAGAATAATCGAGTCATATTGATTGTAAGGGGTGCGGGTTACGCCTTCGAGCGTCTGAATTCTCGGGAATTCATGAATGAATCGGATCATATACCGTTTCAGCTCAACCGCACTATGCCAAGGCTGGAAGGCGAAGGTAGTCGCCCACATATACCAGAAGTTGGTGGTGAAGAAATGCGGGCCGAACCAGTCATTGATCCGTGCTTTGCCCATTTTGGCCTCCGGTGTAATGATCAGCTTGCCGAGAGCCAGGCGGTCAGCCATATCGAAGCCCATCGAATTGACATCCTGAATCTCACCCTTACTGTCGACCAGGCGGGCCTTGGAGCGGGTGGGATTGGCATCATCGAACTGGGTGATTTCTTCGCGCAGCGTCAGCCCCGGCTGATCGATGGATGGAATCGTATTTAAAAGTTCCCATAGGTTCTCATAGGTTTCGTCGTTCAGCATCCGGCCGCCCCGGATCACATAGCCGTGCTCCTCATTGCCTGAGCCGTCATTGCTGCCGCCGAGGATCTTCATCTCTTCAATAATGTGAATGTTCTGTCCGGGAAAACCACAGTCTCTGACGAGGTATGCCGCACCCGCAAGTGATGCAATTCCGCCGCCGACAAAATACACCTGCTCGTTACCGTACTCTTTTTTCACTGATTGTCGCCTCCATAGGTTTGCTTGATTGCTGTACCTGAACCGAGTGTAATACAGCGCCGCTGTGGAAGGTATCATCAAAAGTCCGCGAGTGTATGGAATTTGGTCATATCGTGCAAAGTGTATAGTTTTTGGACAGAAAAAAGCCCCACAATGTGGGGTTTTAGCTTAGATGATTACCCGGGTAGCAACCCGGAGGGGTACGACGACGTCGCCTGTTCGTATTTATGCAGCGCCTTGAGGAAATTTCCCTCGATCAGCACACTAAGCTTCTCAATCATATGCTTCGGCTGATCCTTCATACCGTCGCGCATCCACTGAATCACAAGCCCGGTGAAGGCCAGCGTGTAGAAGTTAGCGATAAATTGCTTATCCTCCAGCCTGATATCCATCCCGGCGGCCAGCTCGTTAATGACTCCCATAATCAGATCATTAGTTACCTCATACAAGTAGGCGTCGAGGTGTGTCCGTCCCAGCGAGTCCAGTGTGTTGCAGCAGAAGGCTTTATTGCTCTCGATATAGCAGAAAATCCGGTGAAATCCGTCCGTCCACGTGCTGTAGCTGCGGTACTGGGCAATACTCTCGACCGCCTCGGTCTTGTAGATCCAGCCCAGGAGGTCAAAGATATCCTGAAAATGATAATAAAAGGTCTGCCGGTTCACTCCGCAGTCGTCCACCAGATGCCTGACGGAGATTTTGTTCAGCGGAATATGTGCCATCAGCTCTTTCAGGGAGCGGGCGAGCGCACTTTTGGTCAGCAAGGAATTGGACATCAGGGTCATCAGCTCCTCTTGTAATCCTGTATAAGGGTAGAGTCCGGCCAGCAGAAGGCATCAGCGTCTGCGCAAATATTGAACAAGCAGCCGGCTGCCTTCCACAAGCAAACCAAGGACGAAACCACCCGCCGTGAACAGGAGAAAAGACAGAAAGCCCGCAAGATCCTCCCAGCCTGACATATCGCGGGAAGTGTAAATGAACATCAGGCTGATCCCGAGCACAACACCTGCGGTCGAGAATATCCACACCAGCCGGGCGCCATACCAGCCGAAGCTGTTAATAATGCCGGAGAGCACGATGGAAAGAGCAGCCCAGCGCAGTAAGATCAGAAGATCGAAACCCTCGCCGAGCAGCACGAACCGGTGCAGAATCAGCAGCAGCCATGCAATCAGTGCGTAACTGATAGACCACCAGAGCCAGCGGCCCTTCCTTGCAGGAGGCAGAAAATTCATATGCAGTTCACCCCGCCTTAAGAATTATACCTCCTCCAGTTCCCCGGCGCTTTGCAGCAGGAACTTCAGAAGGTTCGGAATATCTTCCATCTGTTCTTCAGTGATTTGTCGCTTGAACTGCAGCTCTATGCAGTTATTGTACGTATCGCCTTCCTGGCCGTAGCGGAAGCTGAGGGATTGAACAGGCTGGAAATCCGGCCCCCAGATGGTAGACAGAATCTTCTCCACCGCAGGACACTGAACGTTCACATCGTCAATCTCCATATAAAAGCGTAATAGAAGAGTGCAGCCGGGATCGCTCCCCGGTGTTTCCATAATTTCGTCGCTCAGATCCTTCAACGAAGATTGCAGCATAATTTCGGAGGTTACATTATTGCCTTCAGTCAATTTGAAAGAGAGACTGAACTCCCGTGACATCAGCGCGAGGTTCAGCATATCCGACCGGTCCGTCACGACAAGGATTCCATCCAGATTATCATAGTCGTAGATCTGGTTCTCAAAAGCAATTTTAATATTGTCAAATACAGTAGGATGGAACAAGAACGGCACCTTCTAACGTTTCTCTGTATTGTACCATGACGCGGAAAAGAGTGAAAATTAAGAAAACATAGTTGACAAGTAGGCATTATGTGAATAAGATGATTACCACAGTATGTGAGGTTTTTGTAAGAATTTTAAATAGTTTGGCAGAATTGTACATAGGGCAATCATAGTTGCTCACAAAAATCCAAAGGCGTCTTAAGCCGCCTATAAAGTGGGGTTTTCACATTTGAATAGTTAGTTTTAGCTGGATTCATGGGGGATTTTATTTACAGACAAAGGGTTGTGAATGGTTATGAATTTGGATTGGGAGTTTATCGCCGAGAGCCTGCCGCTGTATGGTGACGCAATGTGGCTGACCTTGAAGCTGGCCTTCTGGGCCATTCTGTTCTCGCTGGTGCTGGGACTGATATTCAGCGTTATCCTGTATTACAAAGTGAGGGGCATCAGCTTCATTATTCAAGCTTATATCGAGCTGTCGAGGAATACCCCGCTGCTGGTACAGCTGTTCTTCCTATACTATGGCTTGCCCAAGGTTGGCCTTCGGATGAGTGAGGTCACCTGTGCCATTGTCGGGCTGACCTTCCTGGGAGGAAGTTATATGACCGAGGCTTTCCGCGGCGGAATGGAAGCTGTAAGCAGGACACAGGTGGAGTCGGGACTTAGTATCGGATTATCCCGGACCCAGCTCGCCAGGTATGTTATTCTTCCGCAGGCTTTTGCCATCAGCATTCCTTCACTGGGAGCGAATGTGATTTTTCTGCTCAAGGAGACCTCCATTGTCGGAGCAATCGCCTTAATGGATCTGATGAATGTGGCGAAGGATCTGATCGGCATGCATTACAAAACAGCGGAATCCCTGCTGCTGCTGGTAGCCGCTTATCTGATTCTGGTGCTTCCTTTGTCGGTTGTGCTGAGCTGGCTGGAAAGGAAGGTAAGATATGCAGAATTCGGGGATTGAGGTACTGTTTGAAGGCTCGAACTTCGAGCGTCTGCTCGGCGGTCTGTTGGTTACCATTGAAATTTCGTTTGTTTCCATTGTGATCGGGACGGTGCTGGGCATAGTGATGGGGCTGCTCCGGACGCTGAACGTGAAGCCTCTGCAGGCATTGCTACGGTTGTATCTGGAGGCCTTCCGGATCATACCGATTCTGGTCTGGCTCTACGTTGTGCATTTCAGCTTCACACCTCTATTAAATATCGACATTAGCGGTGAGACGACTTCCATTCTGGTGTTCAGCCTGTGGGGAGCGGCCGAGATTGGCGACATTGTGCGGGGGGCGCTGCAGTCCATGCCGAAGCATCAGGAGGAATCGGGTGCAGCGCTGGGACTCAGCCGGGGGCAGCTGTACCGGTATATTCTTATCCCTCAGGCTATCCGCAGAATGGTGCCTGGCGCAATTAACCTGGCGACACGGATGATCAAGACCACCTCGCTCGTTGTGCTGATTGGAGTGATAGAGGTTGTGAAGATCGGGCAGCAGATCATTGAGCTTGGGGTCATCAAAGCGCCAAACGCTTCGTTTTGGGTGTATGGCTTCATCTTTATCCTGTACTTTGCCGTATGTTTTCCGTTATCCCGTATTTCCCGGAGAGTGGAACGCAGATGGCAGAATTAGCCGTTAGGAAGGAACGATAATCATGATAAATACCGGCGAACTGTTGCTGGAGGTAGAAGGTCTGCAGAAAAGCTTCGGAGAACGGCTGGTTCTAAGCGGCATTGATCTGCAGGTAGTTAAAGGGGAAGTGACTGTTATTCTCGGCCCGTCCGGCTGCGGAAAAAGCACGCTCCTGCGATGTCTTAACGGACTGGAGCCTGTGCAGGGCGGAAGAATCAGCTACCATGGCCAGGATCTGGCCGGGCCGCAGGTGAATTGGCGTGAAGTCAGGCAGCGTATCGGGATGGTGTTTCAGAATTATGAGCTGTTCCCGCATATGACGGTGCTGGACAACATTCTGCTCGGACCTCTCAAGGTGCAGAAGAGGGAGCCGAAAGAAGCGCGGCAGCAGGCAGAACAGCTGCTGGGCCGGGTCGGGCTGCTGGACCGCAAGGATGCTTATCCCCGGCAGCTGTCCGGAGGACAGAAGCAGCGGATTGCGATTGTACGGGCGTTATGTATGAACCCCGAGATCATGTTATTCGATGAAGTAACGGCTTCGCTTGATCCTGAAATGGTGCGCGAAGTGCTTGATGTTATTCTGGGGCTTGCCGAACAGGGCATGACGATGATTATCGTGACCCATGAAATGGGCTTTGCCAAGTCTGTAGGTGACCGGATCGTATTTATGGATCAGGGCAGCATTTGTGAGATCGCGGAGCCGCAGCAATTTTTCACCAAACCAGCGACAGAGCGTGCACAGCACTTTCTGGATATATTTCAGTATTAAAAATCATAGAAAACAGGGGATGAAGAGGAATGAGAAAAGGATTGAAGTTGGCAGGATCACTTATAGCAGCGGGTTTATTGCTGGTGGGCTTAACCGCTTGCGGTAATTCGGATAACAAGGATAATAGTGCAGGATCGGCATCATCCAAGTTTGCTTCTATTGAACAGCTGAAGAAGGACGGCAAGGTCCGGATTGGTGTTTTTGCGGATAAGCCGCCATTTGGATATGTGGATGCCGACGGCAAGAATCAGGGCTTCGACGTATATATCGCCAAAAGATTCGCCAAGGATCTGCTCGGGGATGAATCCAAGGCGGAATTCGTTCTGGTAGATGCGGCCAGCCGCGTCGCTTATCTGGAATCCAATAAAGTAGATATCATTATGGCTAACTTTACCGTAACGGATGAAAGAAAAGAAAAAGTGGATTTTGCCAATCCGTATATGAAGCTGTCCTTCGGGATCGTATCCCCTGACAGTGCACCGGTTACTTCGATTGACCAGCTGAAGGAGAAAGGCCAGAAGCTTATTGTTGCCAAAGGAACCACAGCAGAAACTTACTTCACCAAAGAGTACCCGGACATTGAGCTGCTGAAATTTGACCAGTATACAGAGATCTTTGCAGCACTCAAAGACGGGCGCGGCGCGGCGATTGCCAACGATAACACCGAGCTGATCGCCTGGGCGAAGTCCAATCCCGGCTTCACGGTAAGCATCCCGGCGTTTGGCGGACAGGATACGATTGCCCCGGCGGTAGCCAAAGGCAACACGGAGCTGCTGAACTGGATCAATACAGAGCTTGAAACCATCGGCAAAGAGCAATTCATCCATCAGGCTTATAACCATACGTTGAACGAGGTCTATGGAGAAGGCTATACTGACGAGCTGGTAGTTGAAGGCGGTAAGGTAGAGTAATTCGTCTGCGCTATGGCGTCAGGTCTGGGGAACAGGTACGAGATTAGATAGTGAGCATGAAAAGGCACCCTTGGGGTGCCTTTTTCGTGGAATTTCACAGGCGCGGGATAGAGCAAACGAACTAATCCTATATGCTAAGTTTAAAATTGAATGATAGTGAATCGAAAGAGAGTGCAAGAAACACTATAGATATAAATGTTGTACGTTTTGCAACTTTGATTGATGGATAGCCGGGTGATCGGGAGGATTGTTGTATGAAATACAAGAATAATCCTGCTGAGCCGCTTGAAAAAGGTGAAATGCTGCAGTTTGTACAACAATTGTGGATTTGGGCCGGTATGAGGAGGAAAATGTTGTATTATGTGCAGGATTTCATAGAATGGTTCCGGATCTCTGCCTCAGAAAGCGGATGAATCGGGGAATTCCCGAAAGCGACAAATGAGAGGCATAAATGCCTCTCATTTTCCTTTAATTACGCGAATAAAAGTGTCTGGAGTGGAATCAAACTCTAGTAACTGACAAAGAAATTAGTCGGGCTTAATCAGTTCGTCGGCGCAGGAGCGGTATATTTCAGGAAAGTCTTTGGAATCGGACTCTCAAAGGTGAGGACTTCTCCCGTAGTCGGATGAACGAACGAGAGCACGCGGGCATGCAGTCCGAGACGGCCGACGGCTTTGGTCTCTGCGCCGTATTTCTTGTCGCCGGCGATTGGATGCCCGATGTCTGACATGTGGACACGGATCTGGTTCTTCCGTCCGGTCTCCAGGTGAACTTCCAGCAGGGAGAAATGGCGGTTGGCCTGGATTAGCTTATAACGGGTTACGGCATGCAGCCCGTCCCCTTCATGCGGACTGGAGTACATCTTCAGCGTAGACGTCTCCTTCAGCCAGGAGCTGATGGTGCCTTCGGATTTCTTGACTGCGCCCTCCACCAGCGCCACGTAGGAGCGTTCCTTGACGGTCTCTTTCCAACTGTTCTGCAGGGACTGCTGAATGGCCTCGCTTTTGGCAAACATCATGACTCCTGAGGTATCGCGGTCCAGCCGGTGTACCACAAAGACGCGGTTCTTCGGATTCGTCAGGCGCACATGCTCCATCAATTGGCGGTAAGCTGTCAGCTCATTGTCTTCTCCGGTAGCAATCGACAGCAGACCGGCATCCTTCTGAATGACGATGATATCATCATCCTCATGGACGATGGTTAGGCCGAGCATTTCTTTGGCTTCTGCATGCTTCTCCTGATCAATGGTCACGGTCTGGCCGGGATGGAGCTGATGGTTATGCTGGGTTACCGGCTTGCCGTTCACCGATATCTGTCCCCGGGACAGCATCGACTTGACCGCATTCCGTCCCTTATTCGTAATCGTCTTAAGCAGATAAGGCAGCAGCTCTGCGGGCTCGGACACCGTATAGGACTTTATCTGAGCAGGTGTTTTAGTGGTTGTTTTGGCAGGTGCCCCGGGTCTTGCGCCCGGTTTATAATTAGAGGTCTTGTTCCCCTGATTTCTGGTTCCTGATTTAGGCTGGGCCTTGGAGGCTGCTGCGGGCTTCACGCCCCGCTTGGAACCCTCTTTCGGATTTCTTCTTGTATTCATGCCTGCATTCTCCGTCCTGTAATATTGTACTCCTCAATATACCATGGGCCGTGAAGAAATACTACGGAGGGTGCCCGGACAGCTAGACATAAATGATCAGCCCGATAAGGATAGCCAGGGAGATGACGCTGTAGGCCCATCCCAGAACCATAGCGTATTTTTTCTCCCGGAGCCAGCCTCTGCTGTTGTAAATCCGGGCATCTATTGCCAGCAGCATCAGTGTGGAGACTAACAGTACGATAACCAGACTTCCGAACAGGCGGACCATGCGGATCGCTCCCTTCTAGCATAGATACAGGAACTTAATTACGGGTCATTGGTTTTTCAGTCCCACTCTCCGGATACGAAGGTTCATTTGAATGTCTACCTCAATGCTGCTATACAGGCTTTCCCAGTCATTTTTGTCATGGATATGCTCTTTCCAGTAGGCAGGATGGTGACTCCGGATCATTTCGCCCATGCCAAAAATATCGGAGTGATCCTTCTGGGTCTGCTTAACCAGTCCGGTCAGTATGCTTCGGACCTGTTCTTCGAAATCCCGTTCAATTTCCTGCAGCTTGGCGGATGAGTTGACAGGGATATTGCTGCCATAATGCTCATCGAGATCGGCCTCCAGGAAGACCTGATACGATAGAACCGGTTTGCCGTCCTTGATGTAGCTCCGCGCCCGGGTGAACCGCTCATTGATTTTGGTCATGACGATACCCATCCTATTGGTATGAAAGAGGGTAGAATAACCTCCCGGGTCGATTCCCTGGAGTGCCATGAAGCCGCCGATTTCAATCGGAGAGGTCTTGTTGACCATTCTTCCGCCGCTGAAATAGGCCAGTCCTTTGATCAGGATATTATCTCTATTGCGCAGTGCGACATAAGGCAAGTACGCGCTCTGGCCCCACTTGGTATCCGCCGACCAGAATGTGCCGATATAATCCCGGGGGAACTTCCCGGAGGACACCGACTTCTCCATCATGGACAAAATATAAAGTGTGGGCACACGCTGAAGCGGCGGATTCACATCCATGAAATCAGAGGCTTTGCCTTCGGAGACGAGCAGCCAGGTCCTGCGCCGGATTTCCGGATTGCGCCGGAGATAGTCGTTGAGTTCTTCGAGATTGCCTTTGGCGATATCCTCGCTGATGATAATGATCCGCAGATGAACCAGATAGCGCGGATCGGCAATCTGCTGCTGCAGATTGTTCATGGCATCGTCGAGTGAAATGCCGCGTACGCTAACCACCCAGACCGGGCTGGTCTTGGCGTCACCCGGGTTTCCTCCTCCGCTTCCGGGACCAAGTGGAACTCTGCCGGGAACCGCAATCTGTGCGGTCACACTGATCATTTCTGCCGGCAGATTATCATGGTTAATGTGGGTGACTTCGTCTCCTTTCTTTGCCTCTTCGGCCGAGATCTTATCGATGGACAACCCGAGCACAAGCGCCCGGTCTTCAATTTCCACCTGATCCCAGCATCCGCTTAGAACAGGGGCAGCCATAGCCAGCATTAGGATTAGGGCGAGGGAGCGCGGAAGCCTTCTGATCATGAGGAGGCCCCCCTCCCGGCGCGCCGGATGAGGTAGGCCATCCATAGCAGCAGCGGATATCCAATCATCAGTACCATTCCGGCATTGCCCAGGTGAAGGATCCAATTATAGGCATCGAAGACATTGGGGGGCAGCATCGCCAGAGCAAAGATCAGCGGCAGCAGCATACTTGCGGCCATACTCTGATCACGGAGAGCGAACAGGTTCTGCAGCAGGTAGGCGGATATGTAATACGTTGTGTACACCGTTGTATAGACCGAAATGACCCAGATAATGATGAAGATGGCATCCAGCCGTTCAAGAAACCCCTCACCAAATGCTGCTGAACGCGCCATTTCCAGTGTGGGATAGATCAGCAGCTTGGTCTCCTCCGCACCAAACATTCCCACAGAGGCAACCACGATCAGCACATAGATGGCACCCGACATGATTATGGCCAGAGCCCCCGCGCGGAACGCCTGCTTCGGCCTTTCCATAAACGGGATCAGCAGTGTAATCACGAAGGTGCTCTGGAACAGATAGCTTGCCTCCCGTGCACCATTCCAGAATTTGAGGGTAGGTGACATTAGAATAGGCTGCAGATTAAGCAGATCCACGCTTTTCAGAGAGATGAGAATCGTGAGTACGATAGAGCCGACAATCAGCGGCAGGTAGAAAAAATGGATATACGAGAACTTCACAACATTGCGTCTGGAGGAGAGCAGGCTAACAAGCAGCATCAGAAAAATTGTGGCTTCAATTGGCGTTTTTTTATACAGCACGGTTGTGGCGACATCTCCGAACTGTCGTGTAGTGATCCCTGTCAGCGTAATAAACAATATCAGAATTACGGCGGTGAAGACGGTGGCGAGCGGACGTCCGATCAGCCGGCGGCTGAACACAAAAAGGGACTCTTTGGGGAAACGCTGGCACAGGGAAACGAGCAGCCAGTAGCTGAGGAAAGACAGGACTACGCCGCTGAATGCGATGAATGGCGCGCTGCTGTTCCCGGCTAATGCCATGTAACGGGGGAAACTGAGAATCCCGACACCGATAATGGTGCTACTGATGACGGCGGCTGCGCGCAGCGTTGTGATCTGCCGGGGATTGTTCACTGGGTTCACCTTCCTGCCTGAGGATCTGATCTACATGTACTGCGGGAACCTTGCGGGACAGCCTGTCATTATTCTGGGCATGCAGGAAGCTCGGACGGCGGCGCATCCACCACAGCGGCACACGTACCAGCGTATCCTTCAGGTCACGCCATTTGCCGGGAATGAAAGGGGACATATACGGAACGCCGAAGGATTCCAGGAACAGCAGATGGTTCAGAATGAGAATCGTACCGATCATTACACCGTAGAGACCGAACATTCCGGCCAGTATAATCAGCGGGAATCTTAGCATCCGCAAGGCAATAGCGGCATTATAGGCTGGAGTGGCAAAAGAACCGATGGTCGTCAGCGCTACAATCACTACGGTAATCGGACTGGCGAGTCCGGCACCTACTGCTGCCTGTCCAATTACGAGAACGCCCACGATGGATAAGGCGCCGCCGATCATCTGCGGCAGACGGATCGTAGCTTCACGCAGCACCTCCATGGAGACCTCCATGATCAGTACCTCCAGAACGGCTGGGAACGGCACCCCTGCTCTTCCGCCCGAGATAGCCACAGCGAAATCCGTCGGCATTAATTCGGGATTAAACGAGATCACAGAAACATATAACGCCGGGAAAAAAAGTGAGAAAGACAGCGCAATCAGCCGGATCAAGCGGATTAAAGTGCCCATAATGAAACGCTCCGTGTAATCATCCACCGTCTGAAAGAACTGGTTGAACAGAGCCGGGACAATTAAGGCAAAGGGGGAGCCGTCGACCAGGAGGGCTACGCGTCCTTCCAGCAGAGCAGCAACGGTCTTGTCCGGCCGCTCCGTGCTCTGTACCTGCGGGAACGGAGACAGCGGCTGGTCTTCGATGAACTGCTCGATGTACCCGGCATCGAGAATGCCGTCGGTATCAATCATCGAGATTCTGCGCATCGCTTCAGCAACGAGCCCGCTGTCGGCAATGCTCTCGATATAGCATAAGGCCACCCTCGACTGGGTACGGGTTCCGATCGGACTGATTTCGATCCGGAAATCTGTGCTCTGAAGCCGGTAGCGCAGCAAGGACAGATTATTCTCCAGCTTCTCCACGTAACCTTCACGGGGTCCGCGGATCACCTGCTCGGTCTGCGGCTGCTCCACGCCGCGCATATCAATCTGGCGCATATCGAGTACAAGGGCTTCGGGCACTCCCTCTATCAGCAGAATCAGCTCACCCTTCACGGCAGCGTCCGGCAGCACAGCAATGTCTGTAGTGGTTGTTCCCTGTGTTACCTGGACGGCTGTACTCCAGATATAATGGATCATACCGGCAATATGATCCGGAATTTCCTGAGGCCCGGAGGGCTGGGCCATTAAAGGTTTAAGGACATGCTCGCGCACCTGCTCCATATTAACCAGTGAAGAGAAGAAGAGCATTGCGGCCTGGTGAGCTCCGAAGAGCTGAAAGTCGCGGACTACAAGGTCGCCGTTGTTGCCGAGCCGTGCCTGCAGCGCTTGTAAATCGGCCTGCAGATTTCCTGTAAGCGGACTTTTGTCAGGCTCCGGAGGAGAAGCTTGCTGCTGCTTGTGCACAAAAGCGGTATATTTATCTTTCCAGTCTTGCAAATGGCCGCCTCCTCCGCAGTACAATTAGAATGTATTTCTATAAAGTGTTGCTTGATCGCGTGATTTTTATGTAAATTTTATGTAACAGGCCCAAAAGGAGTGCTATGATATCTGCTTCAAGCGGTTGCCTAAGTACCCTGTTGCCCGGTAAACTAAAGGTAGAAAGTCTTAAGGAGTCAGAAGAGATATGAAGATGCAAGGATCACTTATGGAACAAGCGCAGGCTGAACTGCAAAAATATTACGGTTATCCTGATTTCCGGGAAGGCCAGAAGAAAATTGTGAACAACTTACTCGAAGGCCGCGATACGCTGGGCATCCTGCCTACCGGGGGCGGTAAATCAATCTGCTATCAGGTTCCTGCACTGCTGCTGCCGGGACTTACACTTGTTGTATCCCCGCTGATCTCGCTGATGAAGGATCAGGTGGACGCCCTTACTACCGCCGGGATTCCGGCTGCCTATATCAACAGCACCTTAAGCGGCAAGGAAGTGAATGACCGGATCCGCGCCGCCCGCCGGGGCGAATTGAAGCTGCTCTATGTGGCGCCGGAACGTCTGGAGCTGGACTGGTTCCGCCTGGAGATGGCAGGGCTGTCTATTTCCTGCGTGGCTGTCGATGAGGCGCACTGCGTATCGCAGTGGGGCCATGATTTCCGTACCAGCTATCTGGCGGTGTCGCCGTTTGTAGAGGAGCTGCCGCAGCGGCCAATTCTGGCCGCTTTTACCGCTACAGCTACACCTGAGGTTATGGAGGATATGGTCCGGCTGCTGCGTCTGCGCGATCCGGGCGTCTTCATGACCGGACTTGGCCGTGATAATCTGGCCATGCAAGTGCTGCGCGGAGAGAATAAGCGCGAATTCGTGCTGGACTACACGGCGCAGCATTCGCATCAGCCGGGCATTGTCTATGCCGCCACCCGCAAAGAGGTGGATGATCTCTATCAGCGGCTGCAGGCGACGGGAGTCGCCGCGGGCCGCTACCATGCCGGGATGAGCGACCAGGAACGGGCCGAGAGCCAGGAAGGGTTCCTGTATGACGATATCCGCGTCATGGTTGCCACGAATGCTTTTGGGATGGGGATTGACAAGTCCAACGTTCGTTATGTCATCCATTACAATATGCCGAAGAATATGGAGGCTTATGTCCAGGAGGCCGGACGTGCCGGCCGCGACGGGGAGCCGAGTGACTGTATTCTGCTCTTCAGTGCGCAGGATATCATGACGCAGAAGTTCCTGATTGAGCAGAATCCGCAGGACACAGAGCGCAAAGCCAATGAATACCGCAAGCTGCAGCAGATGATTGATTACTGCTACACCACCCGCTGTCTGCGCAGTGCACAGCTGGATTATTTCGGCGAGAATCATGACGACGATCCGTGCGGCATCTGCAGCTCCTGTACCGATGAACGCCAGCTGGTGGACATGACGGTGGATGCGCAGAAGATCTTCTCCTGCATCCACCGTATGCGTGAACGCTACGGTGTGGCGCTGGTATCCTCAGTGCTGAAGGGCTCACGCAACCAGAAGGTGCTGCAGTACGGCTTCGAGAAGCTGCCGACTCACGGGGCGATGTCGGGCCGCAGCGAGAAGGAAATTACCGAGAGCATCAATGTGCTGATCTCGGAGGGTTATCTGGCCTTGTCCGAAGGCCAGTATCCGGTCGTGCGGCTGCAGCCGCTGGCAGCCGAGGTGCTGCGCGGCCAGCGTGAGGTTCACCAGCGCGTGGCCCGCACGCTTGTCACCTCCGGCACGCGGGACCGCAGCCGTACGCGCGACCACTCGCCGTCGGCCGTCAACGAGACGGTCTTCGAGCAGCTGCGGCTGATCCGCCGGGAGCTTGCGGGGCGCGAGCATGTGCCGTCCTACATCATCTTCAATGATGCGACGCTGCGCGAGATGAGCGTGGTTTGCCCGCAGACGGAAGCGGAGATGCTGAGGGTGAAGGGTGTCGGCGAAGTGAAGTACCGCAAATACGGCAAGGCATTCCTGGAGTTTTTTCAAAATGAAATGTAAAGAAGGTTATAAGGCATGAGAATCATCCTGGCCACATTAAATGCCAAATATATTCATACGTCACTGGCGATCCGGCTTCTGAAGGCGTACAGCGAGCATGAATTCGAAGATATCCTTTTGGCGGAATACACCATCAAAGATCCCTTGATGAATATCGTGTCGGACCTTTTCCAGAAGCAGCCGGATGTGATCGGCTTCTCCTGTTATATCTGGAACATCGAAGAAACGGTCAAGCTGGTCGCGATCCTCAAGCAGGTGATGCCGGAGGTGAAGATCGTACTTGGCGGGCCGGAGGTGTCTTATGAGCCGCTGTACTGGATGAAACGGGAAGCCGGAATCGACTTCGTAGTCAATGGGGACGGGGAAGAGACCTTCCATCATCTGCTGCAGGAGATCCGGGATGAGCATAAGTACCATTTTGTATACGGCGCTGCCTACCGCAAGGGGGAGGAACTGATCGTCAACCCGCCGCGTCCCAAAAGCGACCTTAATACCCTGCCGACGCCCCACCGTTTCGCGGATGATCTGCCGGAGCTCAGCAAGCGTATTGTGTATTTTGAGACAAGCCGGGGTTGTCCCTTCAATTGCCAGTTCTGCCTGTCCAGCATCGAGGTAGGCGTGCGTTATTACGATATTGAACGGGTCAAATCCGATCTGCTCTATTTGATTGAAGGCGGGGCCAAGGTGATCAAATTCCTCGACCGCACCTTCAATATCAACCGCAATTACGCGATGGAGATGTTCCAGTTCCTGATCGACAATCATCAGGGCTGTGTGTTCCAATTCGAGATTACAGCGGATATTATGCGTCCGGAGGTGCTGGATTTCCTTGCGCAGAATGCGCCGCCCGGAGTTTTCCGCTTCGAGATCGGTGTGCAGTCGACCAATGATGAGACCAACGAACTGGTCAAACGCCGCCAGAACTTCACGAAGCTGTCCCGCACGGTGATGAAGATCAAGGCCAGCGGCAATATCGACCAGCATCTCGATTTGATTGCCGGACTGCCGATGGAGGATTACTCCACCTTCCGCAAGACCTTCAATGATGTATTCGCCATGGAGCCGGAGGAGCTGCAGCTGGGTTTCCTCAAAATGCTCCGCGGCACCGGGCTGCGCGCCCAGGCAGCCAAATACGACTATACGTACATGGAGCATGCGCCGTACGAAATTCTCAGCAGCCATGTAATGCCGTTCTCTGACATTATCCGGCTGAAGCGGCTGGAGGATGTGCTGGAGAAGTACTGGAACAGCCAGCGCCTGGCTCATTCGGTCAAGTATCTGATCCGCCATGTCTTCCCGTCACCGTTCGATTTCTTCCAGGAATTCGGCGACTACTGGGAAGCGCGGGGCTGGCAGAAGATCGGGCATCAGCTCGAGGATCTGTTCACCCGTCTGCAGGATTTCCTCACGGACCGGGGTACGGCATCCATGGACATCATCACCGGGCTGATGAAGCTGGATTATTTCCTCGGCCACAAGTACAAGCCGCGCAAAATCTGGTGGGATGAGGTGATGGGCAAGTCGGAGTGGGCCAAATACCTGAAGCAGATTGCCGGGCAGCCGGAGCTGATTTCGGCCAAGCTGGCCGAGGCGGGCTTAAGCGAGCGTGAATTGCAGAAGTACATCGTGCTGGATGTGCTGCCGTTCCGGCTGGAGCCGGTGCTGGATTCGATCAGTGGGCTGCGTTTTGACGGCTTGGCTGGTGCTGAAGGCGAGACGGCTGGTATTGCTGTAGCAGAAGCCGCAGAGAATGTGACGGCTGCGGCAGAAACGCCGCATTCTGCGGTAGCATTGGCTGTGGCCGAGGGGGCAGCCCCGGTTCTGGCTGATGCGCATCCCGGTTCCAGTGGCGGCAGTACGCTACTGATCGTGCTCTATCAGCAGGACGAGAGCCAGCGGGCGCAGTATTACGCGCTGCCTATATAGCCGGAAGCCTGCTGCTGAATAAGCATGGATTTGCGGCAATATAACCTGCACTGGGGACTACAACCAAATCAAACAAGTAACTGATCAATCGCTTCGACTATGGGACAAGCCGGAATTGCCCGACTCCTCATACTGATTCCCAGATTCGTTGCTGGCAGAATTAAACTTTTTAAGTTCGCGCTTGTATCGGCATAAATGTTGTACGTTTTGCAACTCTGATTCCTAAATACCAGGGTGTTCAGGCGGATTGTTGTATGAAATACAACAATCTTCCCGTAAAGCCGCGTGGAGGAGGAGAAATGCTGCCTTTTAGAGACAATTTCATAATTCCAAACCCTTGCTGGGAGCGGTTTTTTT
>NZ_JUEI01000030.1:0-78530 GCF_000802655.2 Paenibacillus sp. IHB B 3415
AGGCCATGCGGCTCGCCGTCCCCGGTGAGCCGCAGCGGCACAAGCGCGGACTCGTCGCGCTTGTCCTGCAGGAGTAGCTGGAGCCGCCAGTGCGGCAGCTCTTCGTCTGGTTCAAGCAGCTGCAGCACCGGCCGGAACGGCGCGGTGTCTGCCTTCCAGCCGATGGACATCAGCCAGCTGTCTTCGTCCATCCCGGCCGCACTGCTCCGGCTAGCGCTGAACAGCAGCGGGAACTCACTGCGCAGGTCACCGGCTTCCGCATCGGTGCCGTAATAGCGCTGGAAGACCGCCGCAGAGAAGGCGGCCCGCAGACCTTCGGCGAACCCGCTGCGGCCCTGGAGACTGTGCAGCGCCGCAGCATCGTCCCAGTTGCCTTCGGCGGCTTCAGCCAGCAGCTTCTCCTCCCAGGCCCAGCTGAGCTGGCCTTCCCGGTAGGCGGAGAAGCTGGGAGCATACTGCTTGTTATCCAGCATTTCTGCCAGCAGCGGGGCCAGCCGCTTCAAGAGCTGGGCATCGCCCTGCCAGCTCCAGCCTACATGCCGGAGCAGCCGCAGGCTGGCGAAGAACGGAATCACCTGCTCGGCAGGAAGCACCACGAGCTCGACCTCATCCGCCTTCGAAGTAGTAAGCTCCGTTCCATAGAAGGATTCTTCATGCCAGGCGAACAGCATCTGCTTCAACTGGACGCCGGGTACATAATCATCCCGGTCATCTACACCGTAGATCAGCGCGTCGCCATATTGGCTTAAGGCGAGCTGGACCGTAATATTGCGCATCATTGTGTTCATGGAATCAGTTTTCCTTTCCGCAGTTCCTCCTGAAGAGCGCGCAGCCGGCTGTGCCGGTCCGTGAAGGCTTCGAGGAATTCCTCCCAGCGTGCTTCGCGTTTCAGCTTCTTATACAGCTTGGACAGACGTTTCAGCAGCTTCACCGCTGCTTTGTAGCTGTGCCGGTTTTTGTCCAGCACGAATCGTTCCACAGCCTGATGATAGAACGGCAGGAGCAGCTCCGGTGCATTCTTCTCCACCGGCTGCAGGTCGCTGACCCGGAAGTCGGCAGGCTGCCGCCCGGCCGATAACTGCATATCCATCCATTCCTGCCATTTGCCGTAGGTCAGCAGCTGCTCTTCATAGATCTCGCGCGACAGCGGCAGCATACCGGCCAGCGTATCCCACATCCGGGGCTCGGCTTCGGGCAGATGACGGACTGCTTCATCCCAGTACCCGGCGTACTCCTGCAGATTATATAGCCGGCTGCTGAGCAGCGGGCCAATCTCCGCCAGCCATGCCGTGAGGCGTGTCCACTGCCGGGCTTCGGCCAGCGGGGGCAGGAAGCTTATCAGTTCCTCCGGGTGCAGTCCGGGCCGCTCGGCTGCTGCGCGCAGCTGTTCCATGGCGGCAGCATCATCATGCAGAGAATAATACATCCGGCTCTCAGCCAGCAGCCGGGCATGGCGGGAAGCCTGGGTACTTAAGTCGCTCCCGGCCTGCCGCAGGTGCTCCAGCTCTTCGGCATACAGCTCCGGTCCGCTTAGATTCGGCGTAATCCAATTTGTCCACAGCAGGGTATAGCAGTAAGAAAAGTAGGGCTGATCCCGCGAACGGTCGCGGGCTTCCGTCAGCATCTCGCCTCGCAGATAGGCGATTGTATCATAGACTCTGGGCCATTCTTCAGGGGCCTCCGCCAGCGGCAGGCCTTTCTTCATCATGTCCGTGATATGCTTTTGCAGCTCGGAAATCGCAATTGAAGTATAGTAGCCGACAGAATAACCAAGTGAGGAGAGGTTCGCCGCGAGCGGCTGTCCTCCAGGCTTAACTAAGCTTTCCAGCACACAGAGATGGGTATGAAGCTTGAACAGCTGGCCGGCAGCGGGAGACAGCTTGGGGCGGACCCCGGAAATGGCGGCCAGCGCCCGGTCGGCATACTGCGGATTTCGCACGGTATGGGCCAGGGGCTCTATGAGGAGTGCCATATATTCACGCCACTGCTGCACAGTGGCCTCTGGAATAAGCGCCTCCAGCTTCTTAAGCTGTTCCCCGCGCCGTCCCGGAACTCCTTGAGCAGGGGCAGAAGGAATCTTGGGAATGTCCACAAGTGCCTTGGCATTGGCGATCGAATGTACAGGTTTGCCCTGAAGCTCCGCGTAGTACATCAGCACAGCGGCCATATGCTTGCACGGGCCGGATACCGGACAGTCGCAGCGGCTCTCCAGCAGATGCTCCAGCTCAACGGCAACCATATAATCTTCCCGGCCTTCAACGATGGACATGATTTTCCTGTCCGTCCTCATCTGGAAGGCATGCACGCGTTTTTGTTTATAATATTGAAACCCCCGTTTAAGGGTCAGATCATCAAAAATCCGGGCCACATCCGAGATGAGCTTGTCCCATCCGGCATCATCCATGGCATAATTTGGCTGCATCGCAATCGTTCTCCTGTAGCAGATTGGTGTTGAAACAGTACTGCCCCTGCAAACAGGACGGCAGCGTCGTTTCGGATTGAATCATTCCTTTCATTATATCATTTCTGTGTATTTTATCCGTAAATGCTTAAAATCTTAAAGGGTATGACATGCTCCATATTGAAGTATAGGTGAACATGCTACTCTAAGGTCTGGACCAAGAGAGAACGCCGGAAGGATGAAGCTAAGGAAATGCTGCGATTTAAATTGAAATATCTGCTGAACAACAAACAAAACCGGCTGATTCTGATGCTGACGGCAGGAGTCTCGCTTCTGATCACTTTGATCGGGTTATTCTCCTATAGAGAGTACCGCAACGCACTGGATACCGAGCTCAATACACCGAATGTCGAATTGCTGCAGATTAACGTAGATGTGACGAACCGGGCCTTCCGCGAATCCGATAACAAAGCGGTCGATTTATCCTTTCACCCGGCTGTACTGAAATATATAGAAGCCGCTACCGGGGACAATGCCGGCATTGCCGCAGAGCCGCAGGAATATCTCAAGACGCTGGCGACAGAGCCGGATGTGCATGCCATCAGCGTGATCAAGTTCAAGGATCATTCCGTCCTCTCCAGCGGCTACGGCTACGTATCCTCCTGGGAGAATGCGCCGGAGCATGCCTGGGAGTCCTGGATCGGGGAGATTAAGGAGAAGCCGCTTCTGATCAAAAGAAGGCTGTACACCGGCACCGACTCCCGTCTCCGAGAAACAGAGCTGCTGTCTTTGGCCCGGCCGGTTGTAGAGAACGGGGAAGTGACCGGTGCGGTGCTGATCGATCTCGATTACGATATGCTTTTCTCCAAAATGTATACCCATCTCTCGAACTATCAGCTGGTGTACAACCTGGAGGGGGAACTGATCTATCCCAAGCTGAACCTTCCGTTCCCGCTGGCGGACATGCAGAATGTACTGAAGGATATTGATGTCAGCCCGTTTGCCCATGTCCGGATCGGTGGCCAGGCCTATATGGCCAACCAGACCTTCTCGAATGTGACCGGCTGGCGGCTGATTTCGCTGGTACCGATGGAGCAGCTGCTGAAGAATGTGAAGATCGCGCGCAATATGATGCTGATGCTGTCCCTGATCTCCATCGCCGTAGGTCTATCCGCTATTTATTATTATAATTTCGCGGCCTTCCGGCCGCTCAAGCGGATTAACAAGCTGCTGCTTCCCGAACAGAAGGCGGCCGGGCAAGGCAATCTGTATGATCTGGAGCCGGTTATCGGCAAGCTGGTCGGTGACTTCCAGAGCAAATCGCTGGTCGCAGACTGGAGCCTGCCGGAGCTGCGTTCCAAGTTCGTGCAGGACCTGATTACGCGAAGTATCGGCACCCAGGAGACGCAGACGAAATTTGAACATTATTTTACCGGCTGGACGGAAGGTCCGTTCGAGACGCTCGCCTTGTCCATAGACCGGCATACCCAATGGGCGGCGGGGTTCATAGAAGAAGATCAGATGCTGCTCAAGTACGCAATGATCAATATGGTGCACGAGTATTTCGAAGCTTCGTGGCGGACCGTTATTGCGGCACCGCAGAAGGACAGTCTGGTCATCCTGCTGCAGGCCAAAGGCCGCGAAGAGAAGCCGTTATATACAGATGCGCGTAAGCTGGCCGACCTTATTCTTGAAGTGCTGAATATATCGGTGTCCATTGGCATCGGGGAGCAGGCCGGGGCGATTGCCCAGGTGCCGCGTTCTTATTCAGAGGCACAGCTGGCTCTATCCTACCGGTTATATGAAGGCTATGCCCATGTCCGTGTGTATTCACATGCGGAGAACAAATATGAAGAGAGCAGCGGGGCGGCTGATGATGCCTGGAAGCAGGAAATGCTGAGTGCCCTGAAGTCTTCGGACGCCCGGGCTGCGCAGGAGTGGATCCGCAGATGGTCGGCTGAGACCCGTAAGAAAGGAATTCAGCCGCAAAAAGTATTCCGCACCGTCGATGACCTGCTGGAGGAGATTCTGCATATGGCAGCGGCCGGGGGATATCCGCTGCCTGCCGAGCTGGCTGACTACACCTGGCATCAGGTGTCGACGATGGAGCTTCACGAGATTGAGGACATGCTATGCAGCATTGCTGTTCATATGGCCGGTGCGTTCGGAGCGCACCGGCAATCGAAGGAATTCCTGCTTGTACAGAATCTCATCAAGTATATGGAAGAGAATCTGCAGTTCAATATCGGACTTCAGGATATCGCCTCTCATGTGAATATGGGGGTGTCCTCGGTGAGTACTATCTTCAAGGAAGAGACCGGAACAACCGTGTATGACTATCTGACCAACCTCAGAATTGATAAAGCCTGTGAATTGCTGCAGGACAGCACCCTGCGGATCGCCGATATTGCGCTGCAGGTCGGCTACCAGAATGAGAACAGCTTCATCCGTGTATTCCGCAAGATTAAATCAACGACTCCGGGCAAGTTCCGGGAGAACAGCAAATCTTCCAAAGAGTATGCAGATCGGCCAAAACCGCGCCATTCCGGCGTTTCTGAGGATTCAGAATAAGATTATACGATTGAAGGAACACCCCCGAATGCGATAAAGTTCTATTTGAGAAAACTTTCACAGCTTCCTGGAAGGGCGGCTGATGCTCAGAGAATTCGGGGGGTGAAGCAGCGGGCGCAGGGCCAGCGTGAGATTCAGCAGGCTGCCCGATTACTGTTAATAGAGAAGAGGGATGGTTTTGAAGCGGACAACCAAAATAGGAATCTGGGCAGCATCAGTACTCGCAGTTCTGCTAATCCTTAGAACCTTCATTCAACTGACGGGCGATGCGGATCAGAAGAATGCCAGCACCGATTTTCCCGAGCGGCCGATTACACTGATCGTGCCCTATGCTGCAGGCGGAGGAACAGATACCACGGCAAGAGCACTCGCCAAAGCGACAGAGAAGGTGCTGGGCCAGCCGATTATTGTGGTCAACCGGACAGGCGGCGGAGGTTCAGTAGGACTGATGGAAGGCGCGGGCGCTAAGGGCGATGGCTATACCGTCACTTTTTTGCCGGCCGAGCTGACGATTCTTCCCCATCTGGGACTATTGCCGATTACCTATGAGAAGTTCAAACCCATCGCACAGACGAATTTTGATCCTTCCGCCATTACCGTAAGACAGGACGCGCCATGGCAAGACGTTAATGAATTTCTCGACTTTGCGAAAGCGCATCCAGAGGAACTCAAAATGGGAAACGCAGGAACGGGGAGCATTTGGCATTTGGCCGCCGTAACCTTGGAACGGGAGACAGGTGTGAAGTTTGCACATATTCCTTTTGAAGGCGCAGGGCCAGCCGTTTCCGCTTTGATGGACGGATTCGTGGACGCGGTGCCGGTCAGTCCCGCCGAGGTGAAGAAGTATGTAGATGAAGGCAAGCTGCGGACACTGGCGGTTAACGCCGATAAACGTTCAGAGGCGCTGCCGGATGTGCCGACTCTGGAAGAGCAGACCGGAATACATGTGAACTTCACCAGTACATGGAGAGGACTTGCTGTGCCGAAGGATACGCCGGATGCCATTGCGGAAGTGTTGGCCGGGGCATTTATCAAAGGGACCGAGGACAGGGCTTTCCGCGAATATATGAAGTCGAACGGACTTGGACTGCTGGTGAAGGACGGTAAAGCCTTCTCGAAACAGCTTAAGGAAAGCGATGATTTATTCGCCAAAATGATCCCGGAGCTCGGACTAAGCCGCAGGTAACCTGTACGAAATGTGAAAGCGCCATCAGGCAAAGGGATCTCAGGAAACCCGCTTGCTGACTAGCAGGATTGTAGTGAACGGGGAATTTGCTGGGGCTGGTTTGCTGCGCCTTCATAAGGAAAAATAAGCATTATATTCAATATTATATAAACTCATTATGAGTAAGAGAGGTATGGTAATCATATGAAAATTAAAAAGACATTAGATCGGATTCCCGGCGGAATGATGCTGGTTCCACTGTTCCTGGGAGCGATCATACACACTGCTTTTCCTGATGCAGGCGAATATTTCGGAGGCTTCACCAAAGGCCTGATGACAGGAACTGTGCCGATTCTGGCCGTATGGTTCTTCTGTATGGGCGCAGCGATTGATGTAAGAGCAACCGGAACGGTACTCCGCAAATCGGGTACGCTTGTATTAACCAAGATTGCTGTAGCATGGGTTGTAGCTATGATCGCGATCCAGTTCCTGCCTGAGGGCGGTGTGCAAACCGGCTTCTTCGCCGGATTATCAGTCCTCGCGATCATCTCCGCCATGGATATGACCAACGGCGGCCTGTACGCTTCCATCATGCAGCAGTATGGTACCAAAGAAGAATCCGGAGCATTCGTGTTGATGTCACTCGAATCCGGTCCGCTTGTAACGATGCTTATTCTGGGCAGCACCGGGGTTGCCGTATTCGAACCGCATCTCTTCATCGGCGCTGTGCTTCCGTTCCTGATCGGCTTCATCCTGGGTAACCTGGATCATGACCTGCGTGCTTATTTCGGCAAAGCCACACAGACCCTTATTCCGTTCTTCGGTTTCGCACTGGGCAGCTCGATTGACCTCGGCGTTATCGTTGACACTGGCCTGCTCGGCATTCTGCTTGGTGTAGTGGTTATCATTATTACAGGTGTTCCGCTGATCCTGGCCGACAAATTCATCGGCCGCGGTAACGGCACCGCCGGACTTGCTGCCTCCAGTACTGCCGGAGCTGCTGTCGCCAACCCTATGCTGGTGGCGAACATGAAGCCGGAGTTCCTGCCCGCAGCCCAGACAGCCACGGCGCTGGTAGCCGCCTCGGTTATCGTAACGTCCATTCTTGTTCCAATCATAACCGCCTACTATTCCGACTATATGAAGAAAAAGAACCCGCCGGCAGCAGAGGGTCCTATAGATGCTAAGATTCAGGAAGCAGCGGTATAGTACGTCGTATAACAACGTTGATTGAATATATATAAGTTTGGGTTTCTGCACGCTAAGCCGCAGGAATTACATTGACAAGGCCCTCTGAAAACCGCCGCTATGGCTGTTTCCGGAGGGCTTTTTTAAAGTATAGACGGGAACGAGCGAACATTGAATCGTCCGGAAATAGTTGGATTTTCTCCACTTGCTGATTAACGAAGGGCGCCTATTAAAACAACAGTTGGAAAAACAGCACTTAAATTTCTTCATATTAAGATACGTTTTTCCACTTAATCACCACTCAGTGATTTCTTGGCCACCGGAATCCACACCTCGCAGATTGCTTCTTCATGGCTGTCATCGGTCCAGTAGTATTTCTCCATGCACGGTCCTTCCACTTGCTCAAAGCCTGCCGAAGGGAACCATTCGGAATAAATTCTTCGCCACACATTCAGAATCTCAAGTCCCATCTCCGCGTCATCCGGAAACGTATCACGGCTATCAAATACGGCATAAGTCTGATCAGGTACAGTCAGGGTGTCAAGCTCCTGTGGGACCTCTTGTCCTTCCGGCAGTTCAGTTCCCATCAGATAACGTTTGGTTCCGTCCTCGCTGAAGTCGTAATAATAGCCGAACAGCAGCGAACCTGCGGATCTTCCGGCTAATTCGTTAATCCGGTCATGCGTCCCGTCCTTCCAGATTTTCTCCGTGAATGCAGGTATTTCTGTGTAAGCATCCTTATGAACGATCACCTCTTTTCCAATGACGCGGCAACCCTTCTCTTCCACCATCCGGTAATTCATTTCGGTTTCTCCTTTGATCTGAATTTGAAAGGAGATTCGGGGGAACGACTTGAGCTTCACGTTCTTTTTTCTTGCCATTTGGGGGGTTACCCCATGCATTCTCTGGAACGCTTTGGCGAAGGACTCCGATGTCTCATAACCATACTTAAGCGCGATATCGATCACCTTGCTGTCCGTTCCGGCCAGTTCTTCCGCCGCCAATGTAAGCCGCCTGTTGCGTACATACTCAGTAACGGTAAAGCCCGTCAAGGCATGGAACATGCGCTGAAAATGGTATTTCGATGTCATCGCTGCTCCGGCGATATCCTCAACTCCTATGGCGGAGCTCAAGTTCTGCTCCACATAATCAATCGCCTGCTGAAGCAATCGGATCGTTTCCAAATCCTCACCTCTCCTTTCAATTTCATTGTAGAGAAACCGGCAGAGCTGTTCCTGACCGGGAATGCTTTGATTTGTCCATCGGTAGCCTCAGCTTATACCAGCTCCTGAGCAACCTCCCAAATATGTCCTGCGGGGTCTGCGAAGCTGGCTGTGCGGATGCCCCAAGGCCGGTTCATGGGCCCGTTAAGCAGGCTTACGCCGCGTGCAGTTAATTCTGTGCATACCGCATCCACATCTTCCACGCGGATTGTGAATTGAAACCGTGATCCGGAGGCGCGGCCGGCAACGGCAGCAGGCACAATCAGCCCGGGGGCTTCAGAGATTTGCAGCAGATTGATGCTCATATTGCCGAAATCGTAGACGGCCGAATTCTCGTCCGCGTACACCTCTTCAAGACCAAAAACCTCCTGATAGAATGCCATGGTGTCCGGCAGATCCTCAACAAACAACGTTACTACACTGATATTCCGTGATCCCAGGTTACTCATACTGTTTACCGCTCCGTTCTCTGTTGGATTGTGGATTACAACTTGTGGTCATTCATTTAGCCAAGCGACCAGACTTCCGGAGGGGATTAGTACCGCAGCTGGTCTCTAAAATATCGTTGCAGAACGCTTTTGTAGACTCTTAATTGGTGCAGACCTTTTACACGCTTCCCAGCGGTTTTCTCATATATTCCACAATATGCGTTTCCTGAAACCCAAGGCTGTCATAGAGCTGCCGGGCTTCGTTCCCAACGACACAGCACAGAACGACGGTTGCATGGCCGCGCTGATAGATCTCATTGCATAGGTACTTCACAAACTCTCGTCCGATCCCGCATCCCTGAAGGTCTGAACGTACGCTGACACTGCTGATTTCATTCCCGTGAAGGTGGCTGTAAGCGGCGATTTCCCCATTGAATTCGTAGACAAACCGGTCTTCCGCATCCGCTTTCCAGGCGTTTCGTCTGCCTTCATTAGGCTGGGCAACCACGGAATCAGGGAAGCAGCCGACACGGACGCGCATTTCATGAAATGCAGTGGCATAGAGCGAGTGGGCTGGAAGAAAGTCCTCATCTGTATACAGCCTTACGGGAGCCTCCTCCTGAGAAAAGAAACCGCCGGTCCGCTGCATATAAACAAGTGAGTAGTATGGAGCGTAACCGAGCTTACGGGCAAACCCGGGAGATGCTGGAGCCCCGGAACGAGAAGAGGTGCTGACCGTGCGGGTTCCGCCTGCCTGCAACTGTGTCTCGGCAGCCTGCACCATTGCCGTGCCGATTCCTTGTCTGCGATACCGGGGAGCGACGAACACTTGTAAATGCGACTGGTGTGTAGGCGCTTCCATTTGAGCCAGTGCAACAAGTGTTTCCTTAATAAAAGCGCAAATAAACGTTTCCGGTTCTTCATCAAGCACCCGGAGGAGGTCTGCGCCAGTCTCCGCATCCTGGGTTAATAATTCTCTGGCGGTAGAGTGTTCCTTCTTACTGAAGCGTTCGTAGCGGATATCTGACAGGTGCATTAGCCTCTGAGTCCTCCTTTTAAATTGATACGTATCAACAACTTCAATCGAAACCATTTCTATTTATCGCCGATGATTATTGCATAGAATAAGGGGTATTTCAACCAAATTGTACATTGAGGACTGCAGATTGGACCGCCGCGAACAAAAGCCAGGGCATTTCTCCGCTTGCGGACTAGAGTTCCGTTATTTTGCTGAAATTACCTGTTTGGCAGCTGTCGCGGACTACAGATCCTTTATTTCCCGAATTCCGCCTCAAATTACTCCTTACAGCAGGGGATAAGGTCTTTTCAGTCCGCGTGGGGCGGAAAAAGCCCGGATTTTGAGAATTAGCGGAATCTCAGTCCGCAAGGAGAGATGCGCGAATCACTATCTAATCGAAGTGTTTAACACTGTAACTTCAGCAGGCCAGCAAACGTACATCTACGGGCACATCTGCATCTGCATCTCCCCCTGCACGCTGTCGTAATCTTGCTCTCCTATTCCAATATGCTGCATAAGCCAAAACGAATCGTTTATACTGGCGGTAAGAGGTGATTTTGGATGGAGCCGCAATTATTTGAGCGTATTTACGATTCGGTGGTGCGGCGTGAGCCGACCTATGACGGTGTTTACTATACAGCGGTGCTGACGACACGTATTGTCTGCCGGCCTTCCTGCCGGGCAAGAACGCCGAAGGCAGCCAATGTGGTATTCTACGGCTCCCTGCAGGAGGCTGTCCGCGAGGGATTCCGGCCCTGCAAAAGATGCCGCCCCGAAGAAGGCGGCACCCTCCGGCCGGATGCCGTGCTGGCGTCGCAGGCGGATGCCATTATGGACGGGCAGCTCGGGAGCAAGCTGACACTGCAGTCGATGGCGGAGCAGCTGAAGGTCAGCCCGTTCCATCTGCAGCGGACCTACAAGCGGGTAACCGGCCAGTCGCCTGCTGCCAGACTGGATGAACTGCGCACGGGCGAAGCCCGCAGGCTGCTGGCGGAGACGGATACAGGCATTGCCGATGTAGGCAAGGCAGTTGGATTCCGCAGCGCGTCCCACTTCGCAGCCTGGTTCGTCAAGAAATCCGGTCTGTCCCCTACGGAGTATCGCAGTAAGCATAATGAGGGAGGAAATTAGGATGAATATGAATATAAACCAGAGTCCGAACCGGAACATGATATATCACCATACCCTGAATCTCGGGAATCGGGAGTGGACCCTATGGGCCAGCAGCAAGGGACTTATCCGCGTGTCCTATCCGCAGGATGGAGGGCAGCTGCCCGCCGCCTGGCTGAAGATGTACGCTCCGGACTATGAATTCCTGGAGGGTGCCGGAAGGTTTGAGCAGCTTGGGGTTATAGAGCTGCTGCGCCGTTATTTTGATGGAGATACGGTCGATTTCAATAGTCTTGCGCTTGATTTATGGGGCACTCCGTTTCAGCAGGAGGTATGGCGGGGGCTGCTTACGATCCCGCATGGTGAGGTTGCAACCTACAAGGAGTTGGCTGCACGGATTGGCAGACCGCTGGCGGTCCGTGCTGTCGGCACGGCTAACGGACAGAATCCGCTGCCGGTCATTGTGCCCTGCCACCGGGTGATCGGTGCGAACGGTACCTTAACCGGTTACCGGGGCGGATTGCAGCTCAAGCAGGAGCTTCTTCAGCTGGAGGGGATTCTAAATGTGAAGGCGGCGGGCCATGAACGATTTGCTTTTTGAGCTGCCGCTGCCGGAGGATTTCAACCTGGACGCCTGTCTGGAGTACATGAACCGTTCGCCGCTGGAATGCCTGTTCCAGACGGATGACTCGGGAGTGACCCGGATGTTCAAGCTGGAGGACGGCCCGGTCCTTATCCGGTTAAGTGTGCCTGAAGGGAACAGGCTGAGCGTAACCCGGCTGCACGGCGCTGTCCCCGGCGTCCTGGAGCAGGAATGGCTGGCCCGTTATATTGTAGAGTGGTTCGATCTGGACCGCGATCTTACCCCGTTCTACCGGGTTGCAGAAGCGGACCCGCTGCTCCGGCCGCTGGCAATTCAGCACCGGGGGCTGCGGATTATCGGCATTCCGGATCTGTTCGAGGCGTTATGCTGGGCGATTCTGGGCCAGCAGGTGAACCTGGCTTTTGCCTACAGGCTGAAGCAGCGCCTGACCGAAGTGTATGGAGAATCTCTGGAGTGGGGAGGCCGGACCTACTACCGGTTCCCCGGACCGGAGGTCTTCTCGGAGGTGCAGATCGAAGAACTGTGCGCCCTGCAGCTGACCCGCAGCAAAGCACAGACAATCCTCACAGTAGCCTCGCTGATCGCAAGCGGAGAGCTGAGCCGTGAAGAGTTGCTGGCGCTTCCGTCTCCGGCCGCCGCCGAGCAGCGGCTGCTGCAGATCCGCGGGATCGGGCCGTGGACCTCGCAGTATGTACGCATGCGCTGTCTGCGGGATAGCTCTTCGTTCCCTGTGGGCGACGTCGGTCTGCAGAACGTGATCAAGTTCCTCACCGGTATGGACCGCAAGCCTACGCCTGCGGAGCTGCTCGTTCTGGCCCAGCCCTGGCAGGGCTGGGAGGCTTACGCCACATTTTATCTGTGGCGGGCATTATATTAGCGCGCGGCAGGTGCGGAGCCGTGACGGCCAAAAGCACTGTCTCACCGGAGATTCCGGGAGACAGTGCTTTTTGTATCCTGCGCCTGAAGGGTTCACCCCAGCCAGCTTGAGCTTTATTGCGCCCGCTTCGTGAAGATCTGGAAGCATACACCGTACTTATCGGTAACCATGCCAAAGGCGGGGCTGAAATAAGCCGGAGCCAGCTCAATATCAACCGTTCCGCCTGCCTTGAGCGAGTCATACAGCTGCTGCGCTTCCTCCGCGGTATCCGCTGTGATACAGATGGTGATGGCATTGCCATGGCTCAGCGGCTGGCCAATTTCCTGATCTGCGACGAAAAACTTGGTTTCACCCACCAGCAGGACGGAATGGGCTATACGCGCTTTTTCCTGTTCGGTCATCGGGGAGTCAGGGTTCTGCGGGCCTTCGCCCACAGTTTGCTTGAAGAGCAGCGTAGCACCCAGTGCCTCCTGATAAAAGGCAATCGCCTCACTTGCTGTACCGTCCACCAGAATAAAAGGATTTACTTGCAGGGTCATGTCTAAATCGCTCCTTAGGATTTGATTTGCCTGTACTAACCGGCTTTGATTATAGTGTAGTCTATAATAGTGACAGGTATTGTCATGAATATAATAATAAATGGAGTGAAGCTGATGTCTAAATCCAAAAGGCTGCTGGACCTGATGATGACGGTCAACCGCAAGCGGAAATTCACCGTCAAAGAGCTGGCCGACGAATTCAATGTATCCTCCCGGACCATCCTCAGGGATTTGCAGGAGCTGGGGGAGTTAGGCGTTCCGCTTTATTCCGAAGTGGGGCCGCATGGAGGCTATCAGGTGCTGAACGAAAGAATTCTGCCGCCGATCGCGTTCACGGAGGAGGAGGCGGTGGCGATTTTTTTCGCCAGCCATGCCCTGCGCCACTACAAGTATCTCCCCTTCAAGGAAGAATCATTATCTGCCCTGCATAAATTCTATAACTATATGTCCGGCGATGTCCGTGACCGGATTGACGAGATGAAGAACCGGATTGATTTCCTCACCCCGGCGAGACAGGCGGAGTTCCCCTATCTGTCTCTGTTGCTGGAAGCGGCCACCGGTCAAAAGGTGCTGCTGATCGATTATGAATCGAAGGGGCAGCGTAAGGCGAGATGGATTCAGCCAGTGGGCATTTACGCCCATAACGGCTTGTGGTATTGTCCGGCCTATTGCTTCCTTCGCGAAGATATTCGCGTATTCCGCTGCGACCGGATTCAGTCTGCCGGATACGACGAGTCCGGGCCGGAAGCGCTTGATCTGAAGCATGTCCATTTGGGCAATAAGGATGATTACAGCAGTCAAACTCAGCAGGGTGATAAAAGTCTTGTCCGGCTGTTCGTTGAACTGGGGAATGGAGGCGTACAAGCCTGCGAAGCCGAGGTATGGTCCTCACCCCTGCTGCATATCCGCGGGGATGGGACGGGCTGGCTGGAGGGGGGAATCCCGCAGAGCGATCTGGGCTTCTTCGCGCGTTTCGTAATCGGCCTCTGCAATGAGGCCACGGTACAGGAGCCGCCGGAGCTGGTGGCGGAGGTGAAGCGGACGCTGGCGGGGATGCTGGCGCAATATAAGTAGGGGGACAGGGCTGATGATTAAGTATTTATGTATCCGGATGGAACCCGGGCGGACAAGATAGATAGAGTCTACACTTTATTTGGTAACAGTTATAAGCTGTTTATCTACAAATTCTATAGACTCTGTCAGCGGATCGAAGGATGGCAGATGAAGAGTCTGGTCAAGCTCTGCGTTGCGTTCCATCCACGTCTCACTATCCCAGCCATATCTCCGCCAGCCTGCGGATTCCCTCGTCAATCAGATCCTCGGCAATCCCGCCGAAGCCCAGAATGAATTCCGGTTCATCGCAGTCCGGCTTATCCCACCACGTATACGACATAGGCGTAACACGGATACCTTCGGCTTCCGCTGCTGCAGCAAGCTCCCGTGCACTGCCCGCTGCGGGCGGTTTCAGGGTCAGGAGAAGATGAAATCCGGCATCCCGTCCGCTGACGGCTGCTGCATCGCCGAAATAACGCTGGACCGAGCGCAGAAGCAGGTCATGCTTGCGCTGATAGAGCAGCCGCATCCTGCGCAGATGTTTCTCGAAGTGCCCTCTCTCTATAAAATAATGCAGCGCGATCTGATGCAGCCGCGAAGCTGAGTGCTCCAGATACAGCTCGCTTCTCAGGCTATGATAGAGCGGCAGCAGCTCCTCGGGCAGAACCATATAATGAAGGCAGAGGGCAGGAGCTACCGATTGCGCGAAGCTGCACATGTAGATTACCGGACTGTCCGCTGCAAGCCCCTGAAGCGCAGGGATGGGCCGTCCATGATAGCGGAAGTCCCCGTCATAATCATCTTCAATGATATAGCCGCCTGCTGACCGCGCCCAGTCCAGCAAGGCGAGGCGTTTGGCTATCGGCATGGCCATGCCTCTGGGAAACTGATGGGACGGGGAGATGTATACGGCGTCAGCCCCGCTTCGGTACAGCTTCTCTATCATCAGCCCGTCTTCCTCCAGCGGAATGGGCATAATCTCATAACCGCCGCGTTTGAATGCCGCGGGCAGCAGGTGATACCCCGGATTTTCAATTCCGAGCCTGGTCACCCGTTCATTAAGCATCAGGCATAACAAAGAGCACAGTGTATACTGGTCGCCGCCGACCACGACTTGCTCTGCTGTACAGCGCAGCCCGCGGAACCGCCGCAGATGGGCGGCGATGCTCTCGCGGAGCGCCGGCTCCCCCTGCGGATCACCATACTGGAGCAGGTGCGGATTCGCGAGCTGTTCCTGGTAGAGGCTGCGCCATATTTTATGCGGGAATAAAGAGAAATCATTCCGTGACATGTGGAAATCATATGCGTATTGCCGCGAATCGCGCGGAGTAATGGGACGGACAGCCGGACGTGGCCGCTCCTCGGCTTCTGCAGGTCCGCCATTCCTATGGACTGGCAGGATAGTGTAACCGCTGCGCGGTTTGCTGGCGATGAAGCCCTCGGCAAGCAGCTGCTGGTAGGCGAGCTCGACAGGAGTGGCGCTGATACCGCATAATGCCGCCAGGCGGCGGATGGAAGGCAGGCGTGTACCACTGGGGAGAGCGCCGCCGATAATCTCTTTTGCAAAATAATCATAGAGCTGTATATAGTAAGGAATTTCGCTGTGCTCATTCAGATTTGGGACAAGCAGCATCATACACCTTCGAATCTGTCCTTTGAAATTAGACGTTTTTGTATATTTTATAGTATGCAGATCTGCATTACCATAAGAGCTATAACAACAGTCGGGAGATGACGGGAATGACCAGACATTCAGGGCTTTTAACAGGGGAAAAGGTATATCTGCGCCCGCTTAATGGAGAAGACGCCGAAATGTATTACCATATGTTCTACGGCACGGAAGTCCGCAGGCTTACAGGAACGAAGAAGCATATTACCAAAGAGCAGATTGAGAATTATATCGCGCGCAAATCAGGGGACGACAGTACGGTGCTGCTGCTGATTGCCTTGAGGGAGAACGATGAGGTCATCGGTGATATCGTCATTCAGGATATGGACTCTGACAACCGCAGTGCAAATCTGCGGATTGCTATTGGGGATGAGCGGCATCAGGGACAAGGGTATGGACGGGAAGCGCTGCTGCTGATGCTGGACTACGGCTTCGGCATTCTGAATCTGCACCGGATTGAGCTGGAGGTCTATAGCTATAATGCCCGCGCTGCGCATGTATATGAATCAATCGGCTTTGTGCGTGAGGGTGTGCGGCGTCAGACGCTCTACTATAACCATGAGTACCATGATGTGATTATGATGGGCATGCTGGATAGCGAATACCGTGAGCGGTATGTGAAATAGGGAGGGTAGACCGGACCTGCGAAAGCTGATTCAACAATACCGCAGGTCCGGAAGAATTGTAGAGACTATGTACAAAAATGTTAATAAATAAACGTATTCTTGACTCTCTTTGACCGCAGGAAATAGGGGATCCAGATCACAGCATAAATGAAGGACCGGAAGATATCCGTATAAGAGGTATCATCCGGTATGAGACCGGAAAGGGTAGTCTGAACATGGCTGAACATTAAGGTATCTATGGTATTAAGTAAGATGTTATAAACAATGAAAGATATAGATATGTATTTGAATAATCTTTTATGTTTGAGACCCAGGTATAGAATGAACAGGATCATTACGACCTGAATGCATACTAATACCGTTTCTATCACAAGACTAGGAAGCATTGAAGCGACGTAGTAACTGCTGTCAGGGTCGGTAAGAAGCTTAAGCCCTTCAGAGCCGAATAAGGAGAAATTACCATAAAGCATTCGCACACCCGCGAAGAGGGAGAGAACAATACCTATTGCGAAAAGTCCTAGCCAGCCTCCGGAGCCGGAAGGCTCTGATTCATCTGCGGGCTGGTCTGAGGATTCCAGGACCCCTTCGGAAGCAGCGGCGGCCTCATCATCAGCTGGTCTAGCTTTCTTGACGCGCAATGGCCTAATTAATCCGCCGGTCGCCCACCCGATAATTCCTGCAAGCCCTCCAATCACAATAGAAATAATAACGTTAGGATCTGCTGCATAAGTTCTATGTAGAATAAAACCTATGACGAAGAAGATAATGCCCAGTCCTGCTTTTGCCACTTCATCACCTCATCATATCCGCATTGGCTGCGGGATTTTTACTATGACGTTTATATCGACAATTCCCATTAATTACTTTAATTTACTTGTTATATTTTAGGTGTTAGTTCTTTATATTTACTATGACTGTAAGGATACAGCCAGAAATCATGTGAAATAAAGGGTTAAGGTCAAATAAGGTCAAATTATTAATAATGTTAAAATTTATACTAAAAAACAAGCCGAAACGCCGGATTTTACCGGATTTTCGGCTTATATGAGTTTTGTCATCCGGGCAGCCGGCGACTATAATAAAGCCATAGGTCAAATAAAGTCAAAGTCAAATGAGAGGAGAATGGATAATGTTTGATTTGGTTCCTTTTGGTAAACGCAGAGATGATGCTTTTGGTGTGCTGGCTAAGTCGCTTAACGAAGTGTTTAATGATGATTTCTTTGCACCGCTGACAAGCTCCACGCTGTCCTTCCGGACAGACATCCGCGAGAGTGAAGGGGCGTATCTGATTGAGGCCGAGCTTCCGGGCTTCAAAAAAGAAGAAATCGACATCGATTATACCAGCCCTTACTTGACGATCAAGGCAGTACGCAAAGAAGAGAACAGCGAGGAGAACAAGGAACATCAGACTGTGCGCCGGGAACGGCGGTATGGTGAGTATGTGCGCCGCTTCTACGTTCAGGATATTGCGGAAGAAAGTATCCGTGCTTCATTGAAAGACGGGGTGCTGAGCCTGGAGGTGCCGAAACGGCAGAAGGCACAGGGCAAACGGATTGAAATTCAGGATGGCGGGCATTCTTCAGACGCGCAGCTTCAGTAAGAGGCAGGCACAGCTTCCATAGTGAGCGGTTCTCCGGGGGAAGCGGAGAGCGGAAACACTGGGGATGCTGGGGAGGAAGGCGAAGGAAGCAGGACTTCCAAGTCTGGCTGAAGCAGCCGGGTTCAGCGGGGTTCCCGGGCTAAGCGGCTTCTGCCGCTGGCCTATCCGGTCCCCTGCGGCAGAGTGGTTTCGCCGGGCTTTTCATATAGCATGATCATACAGGGCGCATTGTAGTGGGGATACCGGCTATGATGCGTCTTTTCCCGGAGAAACGGACTTGGTGAATAATCATCGGCACCGGGAATAGGCTTGTTACAGGGCGGAATGCTATAACCTATAGAGTAAGGTTCCCAATATACGAAAGGAGGAGGTACCAGTGGCGGCAAATTATTACGAGACTCTGGGCGTCGGCAGGCAGGCCTCGAAGCAGGAGATCAAAAAAGCTTATCAGAAGCTGGCTAAGAAGTGGCATCCCGATGTCAACAAAGCCCCGGAGGCAGAAGCCAAATTCAAGGAAGCGGCCGAAGCGTACGAAGTACTGGGTGATGAAGAGAAGCGGAAAGTCTATGATGAGGAGCTGCGCTATGGGTTCGGCAACGCCGGGGCACGGGGTCCGCGGAGCGGCGGGGCTGCCTCCTCCGCGTCCTGGGAATCGCCTTTTGGCGCAGGCTGGAGCAGCGGCGCTGCTTCCGGCAGCAGTATACCCGAAGAGGACCTGTTCGGGATGTTCTTCGGCAGCCGGGGGGCGGCGGACCGCGCCGGCTTCGATTTCTTCTCCGGCAGCGGCGGTGTCCGCCAAGGGGGAAGTCCTTGGACGGATGAGTTCAGCACGATGCAGGCCCAGCTTGAGATTACGCTGGAGCAGGCTTACAAAGGCGGAAATATCAGCGTTCAGGCTGCAGGCAAAGACCTGAGTGTGCAGATTCCGGCACGCTCGTCCGAAGGGACGGTGATCCGGGTTCCCGGCGGCGGAAGCGGGACGGGACAGGGAGGCGACCTGCTGGTCTCGCTGCATCTCCTGCCCCATGACATCTATGAACCGGACGGCGGCGGGGATTTACTCGGCACGGTAGAGATTGCCCCCTGGCAGGCTGTGCTTGGCGGAGAAGCCAAGGTGGCCCTGCCGGATGGCAGCCAGGTGAAATTGAAGATCCCCGCAGGTATGGCAGGCGGCCGAACGCTGCGCCTCTCCGGCAAGGGGCTTAAGCGTCCTAATGGAACGAATGGTGACATCCTGTTCCGGATCGAGATCGTTATTCCGGCGGATACCTCGGAAGCGGAGAAGAAGCTGTACCGCCAACTGGCCGATTCCGGCAGCTTCCAGGCCGGAGCCAAACGGCAGCCTCCCGGCGGGGCACAGCGGCGCAGAGCGACAACGGGGTAATGATGAATATATAACGCCGGTTATCCGGCTGACTGACATATGGAATGCTGCAGCTGGGGCTGCAGCGGCATACATTTAAGGAAAGGCGATGATCTTATGGATTTCAACAAGCTTACACAGAAGCTGCAGGAAGCCGTCGCAGAGGCCCAGTCCCTGGCTGCGGCCAGCGGACATCAGGAGATTGATAATCTTCATCTGCTGAAGGCACTGCTTCAGCAGCATGAGGGCCTGCTGCCGAGGCTGCTGCAGAAGATGAATATTCCTGCAGCCGAGCTGTTGCAGGGTACGGAGGTGCTGCTTCAGCGGAAGCACAGCGTAAGCGGAAGCGGAGCGGGCACGATGCGGCGGTATGCCTCACCCGCGCTGATCGCCATGCTGGAGCAGGCCGAGAAGGAAGCGGCCAAGATGCAGGACGAATTCGTGGCTGTGGAGCATGCCGTGCTGGCGATGGTCTCGGATTCGGGCAACGGGAACCGCGAGCTGCGCGGGCTGTTCACGGGCCGGGGCGTTACCCGGGAGAAGCTGCTCGGGGTGCTGACCGAGATCCGCGGACACCAGCGGGTGACGAGCCGGGAGCCGGAGGCCACCTATGAGGTGCTGGAGAAATACGGCCGTGATCTGGTGGCCGAGGTGCGGGCGGGCAAGATTGATCCCGTGATTGGACGGGATGCGGAGATCCGCCGGGTTATCCGTATCCTCTCCCGCAAAACCAAAAACAACCCCGTGCTGATCGGCGAACCCGGTGTAGGGAAAACAGCGATTGTGGAAGGGCTGGCCCACCGGATTGTCCGCCGGGATGTGCCGGAGGGGCTGAAGGACAAGACGATTTTCTCGCTGGATATGAGCGCACTGATTGCCGGAGCCAAATACCGCGGGGAATTCGAGGAGCGGCTGCAGGCCGTACTGAAGGAAATCCGCGAGAGTGACGGCCGGATCATCCTGTTCATTGATGAGCTGCATACGATTGTCGGTGCAGGTAAGACAGAAGGGGCCATGGACGCGGGCAACATGCTGAAGCCGATGCTGGCCCGGGGTGAGCTGCATTGTATCGGGGCGACGACGCTGGATGAGTATCGCAAATATATCGAGAAGGACCCGGCGCTGGAACGCCGCTTCCAGCAGGTGCTGGTCAGCGAGCCGGATGTCGAGGATACCATCTCCATTCTGCGCGGTCTCAAGGAACGCTTCGAGGTGCATCACGGAGTCAAGATCCATGACAGCGCGCTCGTCGCGGCCGGTGTTCTGTCGAACCGCTATATTACCGACCGGTTCCTGCCGGATAAGGCGATTGATCTGGTGGATGAAGCCTGCGCGATGATCCGCACGGAGATTGATTCCATGCCCGGTGAGATGGATGAAGTGACCCGCCGCCTGATGCAGATGGAGATTGAAGAAGCCGCGCTCAAAAAGGAAACCGACGATGCCAGCAAGCGCCGTCTGGAAATCCTGCAGCGGGAGCTGGCCGACCTCAAGGAGAAGCATCTGGGCATGACCGTCCGCTGGGAGAAGGAAAAGTCGGCGATCCAGGGCATCCGCGAGCTGAAGAAGCGGTTAGAGCAGGCGCGCAAGGACCTGGTCGATGCGCAGGAGATTTATGATCTGAACAAGTCCGCCGAGCTGAGCTACGGCATAATTCCTGATCTGGAGCGGCAGCTGAAGGCCGCAGAGGAGGCCGCGCAGCAGGATCAGGAGACCCGGCTGCTGCGCGAGGCCGTGACGGAAGAGGAGATCGCCGATATCGTCTCGCGCTGGACCGGCATTCCGGTCAGCCGCCTCGTGGAAGGCGAGCGGGATAAGCTGCTGCGGCTCGAAGATACGCTGCATGAACGGGTAGTCGGCCAGGATGAGGCCGTCCGGCTGGTGGCGGATGCTGTGCTCCGGGCAAGAGCCGGCATCAAGGACCCGAACCGCCCCATCGGTTCGTTCCTGTTCCTGGGGCCGACCGGTGTCGGTAAGACCGAGCTGGCCAAAGCGCTGGCCGTATCGCTGTTTGACCGCGAGGACGGCATGATCCGTATCGACATGTCGGAGTACATGGAGAAGCACAGTGTCTCCCGCCTCGTGGGTGCTCCCCCGGGATATGTCGGCTATGAAGAAGGCGGCCAGCTGACCGAAGCGGTGCGCCGCCAGCCGTACACTGTTGTGCTGCTGGACGAGGTGGAGAAGGCCCATCCCGATGTGTTCAACATTCTCCTGCAGCTGCTGGATGACGGGCGGCTGACCGACTCCCAGGGCCGGGTGGTCGATTTCAAGAACACCATCATCATTATGACCTCCAATATCGGCTCGCCGCATCTGATTCAGGGCACCGATGACAATGGTGAGCTGACCGAAGCGGTTAAGGACCGGGTGATGAAGGAGCTGAGCGGTCATTTCCGCCCAGAGTTCCTTAACCGGGTGGACGATATCGTGATGTTCAAACCGCTGACACTGGGCGAAACCCAGCAGATCGTGGTTAAGCTGGTGAACGGTCTCCGTCTGCGCCTGGCAGAACGGGGCATCGGCCTTACGCTGAGCGACAAGGCCGTCCGCTTCATTGCCGAGGAAGGCTTTGATTCCGTGTACGGCGCAAGACCGCTCAAGCGGTTCATCCAGCGCAGCCTGGAGACCCGGGTGGCGCGTGCGCTGATTGCCGGAGAAGCGGAGGAAGGCTCAGTGATGACGGTTGACGAAGCCGACGGGGAGCTGACTGTTGCTATAGTGAAACCGGAATCTGCGAAGACGGTTGGCTCGCTCTAAAATGTGAACTGACCCGGCCGATGCCTCCGTAGGGCTGCAGCTGCAAGCGGCAAAGAAAAAAGCGTTCCGCCTTAAGGCTGGACGCTTTTCTTGTGACGTTCGACTTAAATCCTGCAGAAAATACAACATTTTCTTCAATAAATCGGCTCAAATCGAGAATTGTTGCAGGAAATGCAGCATTTCATCTTCTGCAAGCGGCTAACTGAAAGGATTATTGTATTTCATACAACAATCCTCCCGCATACCCGGTTATTTATGAATCCGGGTTGTAATATTTACAACATTTATACCTGTTACCTGTATACCTGCCCCATACAGAATGAACTTCAAAGCCCAATTAGACGCTTGGCGGGACCACTGCCTCAGTAGCGGTTAAGCGGTTATTGATTACTTGTTTGGCTGAAATCCTAAGTGTGGTTTATATAGAAGCTCTACTCTCCCCGCCGCCTACTCGCTCCAGGGCATCAGATGAGGATGCTGGTCAAGGATAGACAGATATTGTTCCTTCCAGCCATATTGGCCGTCCGGGTCCAGCAGCATATAGCGCAGATATTTCTCCAGCCGGTATTCCGGCTTCGACCAGCCGAGATGCTTCAGCCGCAGATTGCTTAACTGATGGGACAGCTCGAAAATATTCTCCGGCAGCCGCCCGCAATGCTGTGGCAGATCGTTCCAGAGATAAGTGAAGTCCTCCCGGTAGCGGAGCAGGAACGGCCGGTAGCTCTGATGGGACCGCCAGTACATATCTTCGCGGTAATGAGTGTCATCCCAGAAATCGTAGAGCCGGAAGCAGAACAAGTCGCAATTATCCGTACGCAGCAAGCCATCCACTTCTTCCGGGAATCCGGCCTCAAAAATCTCATCCGCATCCAGACTCAGAATCCACTCCGGATTCGTCTGAAGGACCGCCTCCCACTGCTGCTTGCGCAGCTCCGATTCATTGCTGAATCTGGAGACGTTGTTGCGTATCAGATGGAGCGGAATGCCCTGAAGCACCTCCCGGCAGATATCCGCTGTGTTATCCGTGCTGCCGTCGTCGATAATGACGGCTTCATCGATATATTTGCGGTGCTCCTGCAGAACCTGCCGCAGAAACCGCGAGCCCTCATTCTTGACGATCATCGTAAGCGTCAGCTTGGGCCGCCGGACAGCTGCTGAATTAGCAGCCGCTCCAGAGAAGCCGGTCGCCGCTTCGTGCGCGGCGCTCCGCCCTGAGGCATTTGCACCGTCGGCCGCATCTGCATCAGCGCCCGCCGCCAGTCCAGTGCCCGGCAGCTCGATCTCGCCGCCGCCCTCTGGCAGCGGCTCCTTGGACAAGCGCCGCCGGGCCTCCGCCTCGGTCCACAGCGCATCCCACTCCGCGCTTGCATCCAGCGCTCTTTTGTCCACGGGCGCTACATCGACAGCGCCCTGCATGTCTGAACGGTCCGCCGCGCCGCCGTTGTCCGAAGGCGCAACCTCGCGCGCAGCGGTTTCCTCGCCGCCGGCCTGAGCGCCAGCCTCGTCCCCGTCACTCCGTCCCGCCCCCGACGCATTCCGCGCCTCGGGCCCTAGCTCTGCCTCATTTAACTCGGCCTCCGCGTCACTCCTCCGTTCCCGCTCAGCCTCCGTGTCACTCCGCCATTCCCGCGCAGTCTCCGCATCGCCCCGCCCCGCCTCCGTGTCACTCCTCCGTTCCCGCTCAGCGTCCGCGTCACTCCGCTCGGCCTCCGCGTCACTCCGCCCCGCCCCCGGCGCATCCCGCGCCTCGGGCCCTAGCTCTGCCTCATTTAACTCGGCATCGCTCCGCTTCGCCTCGTGCCGCCCATCCGGCCCTGTGTTCGCTTCGCCCTTCCCTTCCCGCTCAAGCTCCGCCCTATACCGCGCATCCCGCTCCGCTTCCCCGTCACCACGCCCCGTCTCCGGCGCATCCGGCGACTCCAGCCCCGCTCCAGCCTCCGCGCCCGAAGTCTGCCGGATGAACTCCGGCACCTTGAGCAGGTCGCTGTCCCTGTAGAGATGCAGCGCCGGGTAGTGGGTGTCGACATACAGCGGAATGCCAAGCGCCGCTGCACGGATGCAGAAATGGCGGTCTTCTCCCCAGTAGGAGATGTTGTGTATCCGGTCGTAGCTGGCACCGGAAGTAATAGCCCGGCTGCTGATCAGGGTGCAGGCGCCGAGCCCGCCGACTTCATAGATTCCCGGCTGCTGCATCTTCATCAGGAAGGCGTGGAAGCGGCGGTTGATCTCTTCAGGCGAGAGCTGCTCTCCCGGGAGAACCTCCCACTGGTTGTATTCGTCATGCATCCAGACCTGCGGCTGCAGCAGAGTGCCCGGCTGCCACTGGGTCCAGAACACCTCGGAGATAATGTCCTTGCCCGTACGGATCAGATGCAGCAGCGTATCCGGATGAAGAATCAGATCGGAGTCGATCAGGAACAGATAATCATAACCGAAGGCTTCGGCCCGCCGGATCATCAGGTTCTTGAACCCGGCCACCTTCCAGACCAGATTGGAATTCCAGAAATGGGTAGTATCATCGCGGATATAAGCATCATGAAACCCTGAAGACTGCAGGAAGACCGTTCTGCCGCTCTGGGTGAACTGCTGCAGCAGCTGACTCGAAGCTTCGTCCGGGTTGTCATCAATCAGATAGAAATGCAGCTCAATATTGGTTAGGTTCAGACGCAGCAGAGAGTTCAGAAACTGCTCGAGAATAGCCGGTTTTTGATGGATCGGGCTGCCCAGCAGAACCCGGGTTCGGGTCTCATTCATAGCAGGCCACTCCAGGATAAGGTCAACATTAATAGAACATCCCCTTGGATTCGCAAATAGATGATATGAATTATATGTATTCAATATATTTAGAGAAGTACGGGACTAATCCCGGTTTTTCAAAAAATAGAGACCTGAGAGGAAATATATGGATTGGTGTCTGCCTGAGAGCTGTTGTACAATACCGCATAGACAGGAATAGACATTCTGCAGACTGCAGGACAGGAGTGAGAGGATGGACAAGTCACCGTTAAAAGTACAGCAATTAATCAACCTGCTCCTGGCGATGAATCCGCGCGCCGAGGTTTTTCTGCATACTGCGGATGGAGAACTCCGGCCGCTGCTGGACGAGGATGTACAGGAGATCTATGCGCCTGAGCAAGCGGCCAAGACCGTGGCTCATATCGGCGTTCCCGCAGGCACTGCAGCCGGAGAGGCGGAGGGAACCTTATGAAGCTGGCTCTAATAAGACTGGAGCAAGGACAAGAGATCCGGCTCGAATTATTTGACCAGGAGGCCCCCGGGACCGTAGCCAATTTTGAAAAGCTCGCGAACAGCGGCTTCTACAACGGTCTGACTTTTCAGCGTGTTGTCCGCGGCTTTGTCGCCCAGGGAGGTTGTCCGGAGGGTACCGGCCGGGGCGGCACGGACAAAATCGCCTGTGAAACGCAAGGCAATCCGCATAAACATGTGCGCGGGGCGTTATCCATGGCCCATTTCGGGCCGGGCACGGGCTCCTGCCAGTTTTTTATCTGCTATGATGCGTTCGATTATCTTGACGGCTGGCATACGGTGTTCGGCAGAGTAATAGAGGGAATGGAGCATGCGGATGCCTTGCGGCGCGGGGATCTCATACAGGAGATCAACGTATGGGATGCCGGCATTCCTCAGCTGTAACAGCAGGCGGTTGTTCAAATTTTCACAGGTGGAAAATTAATACATTGTAATCCCGACTATTCCGATATATAATAACTTTCACAACGAGTGAGATTGCTCATAGACATGGAGGAGAGAGATAATGCGCAAAGGGGTATCAGGGGTTGTCATTCTAGTTCTACTAACACTAATGATTAGTGCATGCTCTAATGGAAATAACGCGGCATCGACAAATGCGGGTGCAAGCCAGACACCGGCGGAAACGCAGCAGCCTGCTGCCAGCGAACCGAAGGATGGCGGAAGCTTGATTATAGGGGTCGCTTCTGATCCGGTTGTACTTAATCCGAACTATGCGGGTGACCGTGTCAGTCTGACGATTGACCAGGCACTGTATGCTCCGCTGTTCCAGGTGAATAACGGGGAGAAGACCTTCTACCTGGCAGAGAGCCTGACACCTTCGGAGGATAATCTTACTTACACACTGAAGCTTAAGGATGGACTTACCTGGCATGACGGAGAGAAGCTTACGGCGGATGATATCGTGTTCACCATTGACAGCATTCTCGACGAGAAGCAGAACAGCTTCCTGAGAGCCAACTTCCTGATCGGCGACCAAGCCATCAAAGCGGTTAAAGTAGATGATCTGACTGTTGACTTCCAGCTTCCGCAGGTCAGCCCGGCTTTTGAAGCGACACTGGTACAGGTATTCCCGATTCCAAAGCATATTTTTGAGAATGAAACCGACATTGAGAAGAGCACCAAGAACGCTTCTCCAGTAGGTTCCGGTCCCTTCAAATTCAAAGAATACAAAGCCGGTGAGTACCTGACACTGGAACGTTTCGATAACTACTTCGGCGGCAAACCGCATCTGGATTCTGTAACTTACCGGATTGCCAAGGATACCAATGCTGCGAACCTTGCCCTGCAGAACGGCGAGATCAACGTGCAGTATCTTGATCCTAAGGATGTAGCCACCATTCAGGCAACGAACAATTTCGAAATTCTGCCTTATAGCGAAGGCCGTCTGGCTTATCTGATGTTCAATGCGAACAGTGATACCGGCGCCCTCGCCAAAAAAGAAGTCCGTCAAGCCCTGTCCCTGGCCCTCAGCCGCGATGAGCTGATCCAGACAGCGTACACTTCCAGTGAATATGCTGACCCGGCGAAGTCATTCCTGACTCCGGACGCGCTGTATTTCACAAATGAAGTAACTAGTTTTGACAATGATGCCGCTAAGGCTAAGGAACTTCTGGCGTCTGCCGGAGAGAGCAACCTGAAGCTTCGTTACATTGTACAGAGCGGTAACAAGGCACAGGAAGCAATCTCGCTGTATGTGCAGCAGAAGCTGAAGGCTGTCGGCGTGGAAGTGGAACTGCAGAACATGGACTCCTCGGCCTGGGTGCAGAAGTTCATTGATCTGAAATCTACCGACTACGAACTGGCATTGACCGGTTATATCATGGGATATGATCCCGATGCTTACCGTATCCTGTTCACTACAGACAGTTCTTCCAACTACTCGCATTATTCGAACAGTGAAGTTGATAAGCTGATGAATGACGGTGCAGGCGAAGCTGATCCGGCAAAACGCGCAGAGATCTACAAGAAAGCGCAGGAGCTTGTCGCTGAAGATGCGCCGATCTACCCGATCGCGTATACTAAAACAGTTGTAGCTGTATCGAAGAACTACGGCGGCATTGATGAAGCTGTATTGAAGCCGGTTGTTATCTTTGAAGACCTGTCCAAGATCTACCAGAAATAATCTGCCCCAAAAAATAAGCACGGCAAAAAAATAAGCTGGGTTCTCCAGCTTATTTTTTGCCTGTCAAGAGCTGGGAGAAGCTGCGTATGAGACAACTCATCGTCCGAAGGTTGCTGCAAACACTGCCGATGCTGTTTTTTGTATCCGTAGTGTGTTTTACAATGATTAAGCTGGCTCCGGGAGATCCGGTGCTGTCTTTCGTTACGCCCAATATGCATGCCGATGATATTGAGCGTATCCGCCATAATCTGGGGCTGGATAAGCCCGCCTATATTCAATATTTCATCTGGATCAAGGAAATGGTGCAGGGCAACTTCGGATATTCCCTGATCAATCACCAGCCGGTGCTGGGACAGATTCTGGAACGTTTGCCGGCTACAGCCGGTCTGATGGGCAGCGCCATTGCGCTGGCGGTTATTCTGGCGATTCCGCTTGGCCTCGTGGCCGGTGCGAACCGCAACCGCTGGGTAGACAAGCTGATTAACTTTATTTCCTATGTGGGGATCTCCATTCCGTTATTCTGGCTGGCGATCCTGCTGATGTATCTGTTCGCCATTAAGCTGCATCTGCTGCCGAGTATGGGGATGCGCACGATTGGTGTGGAATCGCCGCTGGATGTGCTGAAGCACGGGATCTTGCCCTGCTCGGTGCTGGCCTTCGGATTCCTGGCCGGATATGTGCGTTATATCCGCTCCAGCACGATTGGACAATTGAAAGAAGAATATGTGCAAATCCAGTACGCTTTTGGCTCGAAGAAATCGACAATCCTGTTCCGTCATGTCCTGAAGCATGTGCTGCTGCCGGTCATTACCCTGCTGGGCATGTCGATGGGGGATCTGGTGGCCGGGGCCATTGTCACCGAGACGGTATTCTCGTGGCCGGGCATCGGGTCGCTGGGGATGACGGCGGTTAAGGGGATGGATTATCCGGTTATTATGGGGATCACCTTATTTTCTTCCTTAATGCTGATCCTCGGTAATATGGTGGCGGACATACTCTACAGCTTTGTCGATCCGCGAATTAAATTAAAGGGGTGACCTCATGAATCGCAGTAAATGGAAAAATCTACAGTCAGAGCTGTTTACGAACGGTCTGGGTGTCGCTGCTCTTGCTGTATTGGCTATCTTTACGCTGGGGGCCATCTTTGCCTTCCTGTCCGGATATGATCCGAATGCCATGGATGCCATGGCCCGCCTCACCAAGCCCGGCGCCGGACATCTGTTCGGAACGGATGACTATGGACGCGATTATCTGTCCAGAGCGCTATATGGCGGCCGTGTCTCGCTGCTGGTCGGGTTTGCTTCCATGATCGTGGCTACCTTCGTGGGTGTGATGGTTGGTGTGATCAGCGGATACTTCGGCGGCTGGCTGGATAATCTGCTGATGCGGATGCTGGATATTATCATGTCCATTCCGTCCTTCCTGATCCTGCTGCTGCTCAGCGTCTACCTGAAGCCAAGCATCGGCAACCTGATCATTATTATTGCTTTGTTAATGTGGATGAACGTGGCCCGTGTTGTGCGCGCGGAGACCCTTACGATCAAGGAACGCGAATATGTGCTGTACGCCAAGGCTTCCGGCCAAAGCTCCTTCGGCATGATCTGGCGGCATATCCTTCCGGGACTGGTGCCGGTGATTATCGTCGGCGCGACGAATAATATTGCGTCGGCCATTATGATGGAATCGTCGCTGAGCTTCCTCGGTTTCGGGGTACAGCCGCCGAATGCCACCTGGGGCAGCATGCTGAACAGCGCGCAGGGGTATATTGCAGAGGCGCCTTATCTGGCACTGTTCCCGGGGTTGATGATCCTGCTGACCGTTCTGAGCTTCAATGTGCTGGGTGATATTTTGCGGGTCGGCTTTGAACCAAAGCTGATCCGGAGATAGGAGAGTGGAACATCATGACTGAACGGCTGCTGACTGTTGAGAATTTGCAGGTTTCATTTGCTACCCGGGACGGCGAGAATCAGGCCGTCCGCGGCGTTAGCTTCCATATAGATGCCGGTGAAACGGTGGGGATTGTCGGAGAATCCGGCAGCGGCAAAAGCGTTACCGCCAAGGCGATCATGTCCCTGATCACGCCGCCGGGCCGCATGACTGCCGGGAAACTGGAGTTTCGCGGCGAGAGTCTGAAGGGGCTCACGGAGAAGCAGTGGCGGACCCTGCGCGGCAACCGGATCGCGATGGTCTTTCAGGACCCTATGACCTCGCTGAATCCGGTCAAAAGAATAGGCCAGCAATTAACCGAAGTTATCCGCAGACACCGCGGACTCAATAAAGCGGAGGCGTATGCCGAGGCGGCGGAAATCCTCCGCCAGGTCGGCATACGTGATCCGGAGCAGCGCCTGAAGCAGTATCCGCATGAGTTCAGCGGAGGCATGCGCCAGCGGGTTATGATCGCGATGGCGCTCTCCTGCCAGCCGGAGCTGCTGATTGCCGATGAGCCGACCACGGCGCTGGATGCAACCATCCAGGCGCAGATTCTGGATCTGTTCAAGGAGCTGAAAGAACGGTCGGATACAGCGGTAGCGCTGATTACCCATGACCTTGGTGTCGTGGCTCAGGTCTGCACACGGGTCATTGTGATGTACGGCGGGCTTGTTATGGAAGAGGGCACGGTGGAGGACATCTTCTATCGTCCCCAGCATCCGTACACCCAGGGCCTGCTGCGTTCCATTCCGAAGCGCGGCGGGGGATCGCGGGAGCGGCTGATTCCGATTGAAGGCACCCCGCCGGATCTGCTGAATCCGCCGCCCGGCTGTCCGTTTATGGACCGCTGCCCGCATGCTTTTGCCCGCTGCAGTGAACGTCCGCCGGTAGTAGAGCTTGCACCTGGCCACCGCTCGATGTGCTGGCTGGCTGAAGGTGCAGAGCAGCAGGCGGCAGTTACAGTGGGGAGGGATTCCGGTGAGTGAGAGTAAAGTGCTCGTAGATGTGAACAATCTCAAGAAGCATTTCTCCAAGGGCAAGGATATACGCGGGCGCGATACGGCTGTGCTTAAGGCCGTGGACGGCGTCAGCTTCCAGATCCGCCAGGGCGAGACCTTCGGACTGGTGGGTGAATCCGGGAGCGGCAAGTCAACGGTTGGCCGCTGTCTGCTCCGCCTGTACGATTATACGGACGGCGAGGTATTCTATGACGGGCAGCCGCTGGGCAAGCTGGGCGAGAAAGGGCTGAAGCCGTTCCGCAGACGGATTCAGTCGATTTTTCAGGACCCGTACTCTTCACTGAACCCCAGCCTGAATGTGCTGGAATTGATCAGTGAGCCGATGCGGATTCATGGACTCTACCCAGGCGAAGAGCGCAAGGAAGCCGTGGCGGAGCTGCTGGAGAAGGTGGGACTCAAAAGAGAGCATCTCTACCGCTTCCCGCATGAGTTCAGCGGCGGGCAACGCCAGCGGATCTCCATCGCCCGGGCGCTGTCGGTCCGGCCCGAGTTCGTCGTCTGCGATGAGCCAATCTCGGCGCTGGATGTGTCTGTGCAGGCCCAGGTCGTCAATATGCTGGAGGATCTGCAGTCCGAATTCGGACTGACCTATCTGTTCATTGCCCATGACCTGTCGATGGTCCGGCATATCTCTGACCGGATTGGCGTCATGTACGGCGGCCGCCTCGTTGAGGTTGCGGAGAGCGATGAGCTGTATGACAATCCGCAGCATCCGTATACCAAGGCGCTGCTGTCTTCCATTCTGGAGACCGACCCGCTGAAGGCGAGCCAGCGAATCCGGCTGGATGCCTACTCGGTAACGCGCGGGGATGAAGCAGCCGCCGTACTGCGGGAAGTGAGCCCGGGGCATTACGTGGCTGGAGATTTTACGGACTGAATTCAGGTAATAACTGAGCAATGATCAAATGATCAGGATATGAGCACTCATGTGGATAAGGAGGATCTATAATGACAGAAACGAAGAACAAGGTAAAGTTATCGCAATGGGACGCCCTGCTGGTGGAATCGCTGCGCTCTCTGGGCTGGTCCGATGAAGAACTGCTGCGGCGGGTTGCTGAAGGCGATCTGCCTGCCGACGAGAGTGAATACGAGTTCGATTACGGGCAGCTGTCTACGCTGGCTGGTGAACAGCCGGAGCTGTTTCGGTCAGCCGTGACCGAAGGCTACCAGATCAAATACAACACGATCCGCGGCATCCGCAGTTGGATTGCCGTTGCGCTCCGCATCGAGCCCAAGCTGGAGCTGGAGGAAGGCCGCGAAGCAGTCGAAGCGGTGTTAACGGAATCACAGAAGCAACGGCTGGAGGATGTATTATCCTTCGGCTGGCAGATTACCGGCGGCGAATCATCCACAGATGGCGGTAACGCTACTTACCGGATCGAGCCGATCCAGCGGTAACAGCAGAGCTGAGCAGCAGAGACAAGCTGCATAATTATGTGTATGTTAAGAATTAGCCCTTCGGCTTTGTGCCGGAGGGCTTTTTGCATGATGAATACAGAAACTCTGGGGCATTTCATAAAAGATACTGGTCTGTCGCTGTTGATCGGGAAACCGGGAAATTTGATTTCAAAGAATATAAACAGAAGTTTTGATAAAACCGTTTGTGATGGATGGTTGACGCAAACAGCGCAGTAAGGGAGGGAAAGTACGGTGAGAATCTTAGCCAAACGCGGCAGCTCTGAATGAGAAAATAAAGTCATAGACTGCCGCTGTGTTGTTGAACTAACGTTTTCCGTCAGTTCAGCCCACACCTTTCCAATTCTTAATTATGTGCTTCCAATTGGGGGGCAACTCAAAATCCTTAAGATGCTCAAACTCAATTACTTCTACCGTCCCCATATTGTCAATCTTGAAGGAAATAAGGTCAGTTCCAACATCAAGATGTGGACCGATATAAGGAGATACTGTTACATTGACGATGATATGGGAATCTTGATATCCAACCAATACATTCAATGGATCAAGAAATGGAGCAAACGTAGGTTTTTCATTCAGTTTATCCTTGTAATAAATATCTAGTTGTTCTTGTATTTCGGGTGTTAATAAAGTGAGTATGACCCTATATGGGTCTGCATTCGTTTTAGCGTAAGCTGTTTGAATTGTTGCCAAAAAACAAATTATGCTCAAAGCACATGTCAATACACCGCGTCGCATGGAGATCGCCCCTCAGTTTTTTAAATAATATGCCCATACGACATCTAAACTAGCCTGCCCGTTAACTTGATGAAGCCTTTTCATCGAGACTCATAGTGAGTGTTGCACAGTTCGAAGACACTGAACAATAGACGCATACTGCTCACTAGCGAATTCCAAAGGAGCTCTTTTTTGAGGGTTCAAATATAAAAAACCAACAGCTATCTTAAACTGAAAAATAATGTCCTAGACTACTGTTGGTTTATTGAACTTTCTGTTACTTCAAAAGATCTTGATAATTGGGGGGGAAGTCACTCTTATTGGGTCCTCTAAGATGTTCGAAGTTTTTAAGTTCAACTCCAAATGGTGAAATCCGATAGGTAAAAATATCTTCGCCGACAGGGATATGAGGACCGATTGTTGGATGCACATCAAGAGTGATCAAAAAATCAAAACCACGGAAGCCATTAACCCTTTCTATATGCTTCACATCAACAAAATAAGGATAAATATCGGGTGAACCTGGTACTGAAAATACATTTGAGTACACCTCTTCAAGCTTCTCTTGCATATGCGGTAGTAATTGCAAAACAAGCATATCTTGAAGTTGCAATTCTCTTGAGTCCTCAAGCGGCTTCTTCTCAACTGCATTGCAGAATGGAGTTTGCGTTCCAAGCATTGATATTAGGATTACGAAGCAAATTAAAACCTTCATGAGCCGTTCTCCTTTTCTCACCTTAATTCACCAAACAAAATTAATATATCCACAAAAGAAATATGTATTCTGCCCGTTAGATGTTGCACAGTTCGAAGAAATATTGCATCAGACCTAATTTGAATTTATCGTGTGCGTGAAAGCGAGATTTCCCAGTTATATTGCGGATATTCTCGATGAACGTAACCAAACATTTAGGAACATAAGAAACTTCTTTGCGACCGCAGAAGTTGTACCGCCGTCTTGCCGAAGAAACTCTGCCTCTTATGTGGACAGAGCTTCTTATTGTATAAGCCGAACCAAATTATATTGTTCCTGTATTCCGAAACGCTAGATGTAGAATAGTCGTAGGATAAGAATCGTAAACTATAATGCGGGGGTAATGTCCCTTGGGAGGTATTTGATGTTTAGATGGAAGCGTGGCCCCGTCACTCTGTTCCAAAGTGATCTGTACATGACGAATTCACTTGTTATGGAGACGGACGATTGTGTGCTGGTAACCGATCCCTGCTGGCTGCCCCGTGAGGTGGAGGAGATCCGGCGGTATGTAGACAACATCCTTGGCGCGAGAAGGCTGTTCCTGTTATTCACCCATTCTGATTTCGATCATATTATCGGATATGGGGCCTTCAGGGAAGCTGAAATCATCGCAAGCAGGGCATTCGCGGACAAAAGCGCCGGGGAACGCGAAGATATTCTTGAACAGATCCGGGCATTTGACGATAGTTATTATCTCAGGAGAGACTATGAAATCACGTATCCGCAGGTGGATCATGTGATGGAAGAGGAAGGGCAGACGCTGGTATTCGGGGATTTGAAGCTGACTTGCTATGCTGCTCCGGGCCATACGGATGATGGGCTATTTACTATAGTGGAGTCTGCCGGGCTGTTCATTGCCGGAGACTACTTGTCTGACGTGGAGTTCCCCTATATCTACGACAGCAGTCTGGCTTACGAAGCAACGCTCGGCAAGCTGGAGCAGATATTGGCGCGGCACCCGTTCACGCTGCTGGTCCCCGGACACGGGGAGGCAACGGACAGCAGCGTAGAACTGGAGCGGCGTAGGGAAGAGAGCCTGAAGTATATCCACAACATGCGTACGGCTGTAGCTTCAGGCATCCAGGAAACGGTTGATGCTCTGATCGAAGGCTGTGCGTTCCCGCGCAATATGTCCAACTTCCACCGCAGCAATCAGGAGCTGATCGCGAAGGAGCTGGCCGGGGAAGCGGAAGACTGACGCTGCAGTTACATATCCAGCTGGATTTTGCGAATATGAAGAACACCGTCAAGTCCGGTAGGGTCTGTACTGACTTTGCGGGAGACGAATTCTTCGGCCCGTTCAGAGGTGCGCAGACGCAGCGGCTTGGTCTCCAGTTGAACCAGATCCCACATGACGTCTGCTACGGACTCTGCAGTCTGCGGTTCTACATTCCGTTTCAGGAAGGTCCCTGTGTAGGCATCAAGAATCGGCTTGTATTCATCGTCGAGGATGCCGCCGGTGTCTGCTACATGCCCAAGGACGGTCTTATTGAATTCTGTAGCGATGGCGCCCGGCTCCAGCAGGGTAATGTCGATATTGAATTGCGGCTTGTAATAGGTAGCCAGACTCTCCAGCAGTCCCTCCACTGCGAATTTGCTGGCGCAGTAGATCTCGTTCATCGGTTGTCCAATGAGCCCGCCGACACTGGACGTAGCCACAATATGGCCGTAGCCGGTCTTGCGCAGCAGGGGCAGTGCAGCCCGGATCGTATGCATAACCCCGTACACATTAGTGTCGAATATGCGCTCGATATCAGTGAATGGAGCTTGTCCAAGCGCCCGGAGATAGCCGAACCCAGCATTGCAGAACAGTACATCCAGCGTACCGTGCTCCTGGTCAATCTGGTCGATAACCCGCTGAATGCTGTCCGGCTGCGTAACCTCCAGTTCTACGAACTGCAGATTGTCCACATTGCGGTACAATTCCTGATCGCGCTCCAGATGGCGGGTGCCGGCGTAGACCGTCCAGCCTTCCTGTGCAAACTTCAGCGCGGACGCCAGGCCGATGCCGGATGATGCTCCGGTGATACAGATGATTTTGCCCATAAGGGATACAGCCTCCATTGATTTGGAATTAAATTACTTTAACCTTCACGATTTCGCACACATTATAGCATAAAGCAGCCTATGTTCTGGCAAGATGACATAAAGTTTGTTTTTTCGCGTATTTTTGACTCTGCCGAAGTTGCTATAATTGTTTTCGTTACGGTACACTATAACTAAAGGTCCTAATCGCCTGCGAATGGAGAGGAACAAGGAAACAATGGATGTATTCAAGCGTTACTTTGCAAATTTAACAGTCCGTCGCTTTTTAATTCTGGCACTGATTGGACTGCTGCTGTACAGTATTAGAGACATGCTGAATCTGGTGCTGCTTACGTTCCTGATTGCTTATGTAATGAACAGCTTTCAGGTGCTTTTGAGCAAAAGAATCGGCAAATATGTCAAGGTGAACAGCAAGGTAATCATTATTATTTTATACTTAGCGCTCATCACTATGATCGTACTGGCCCTTGTCAAATATCTGCCCAAGGTCTTCTCGCAGATTAAGCAATTAACCGCGTTTCTCGGAACACTAACCTCTGACGACATCCCACAGAACGAGATTATGCAGTATTTATTCAGCATGGTTAAGGAATTGAACTACCAGAGCTATTTGAATCAGGGCATTGAATACGTGTTCAAAATCAGTGACTGGGGAACTACGTTCGTCCTGTCAACGATTCTGAGCCTTGTCTTCATCCTGGAGAAGAATAGAATTGTCAGCTTCACCTCCCGCCTGAGAGAGAGCAAGATTTCCTGGTTCTATGTGGAACTGGAGTATTTCGGCAGGAAATTCATAGCCTCCTTCGGTAAAGTCATTGAAGCCCAGATCCTGATTGCGCTGTTCAATACTTTGTTCACGGTTGTCGGGTTATGGATCATGGGTTTCTTTTTCGAACCCTTCCCGTATCTCTTTGCGCTCGCCATTATGATCTTCATGCTCAGCCTGATTCCAGTGGTCGGCTTTGTCATTTCGCTTATTCCGCTATGCATCATCGGCTACAATACCGGCGGACTGGTGATGACGATCTACATACTGGCTATGATTGCCGTGCTGCATGTCATGGAAGGCTACTTCCTCAACCCTAAGCTGATGTCCTCCAAAATGAACCTTCCGATGTTCTACACCTTCATCGTGCTGCTGTTCTCCGAGCATTATATCGGCGTATGGGGACTGATTCTCGGCATTCCGATCTTCGTCTTTTTCCTGGATATTCTGGAGATCAGCCGTGATAAGCCTGGAACCTGAGGGATAAGGATGTAAGGTAAAGCAACGATTAATACACGATCCAATAGATAAATGACATACACAAACATATAGGTGATCCAAATAGGTGATATTCAAACTGCTCATGGTTTGGGTATCCCTTTTTATTTGATTTAAGGAGGAAGCGCAAGATGATCAAATATCCGGTATTAGAGCCAAGAGCAGTTATAGGTGTAACAGCTCCTTCATCAGGAGTAGGGGAGGAACTGCGTGAACTGCTCGAGCTAGCCTGCAGCCGGTTGCAGGAGCAGGGTTATGGCGTGGTATGCGGAGCAACGGCGTGGACGCAGGATAAGGCCAAGTCTGCACCGGCAAACGTGCGTGCGGCTGAATTCAATGCCATGATGGCCGATGACAGCATCGGGCTCGTGATCCCGCCTTGGGGCGGAGAGCTGCTGATCGAGATTCTGAAGCAGGTAGATTTTGATCACATGAAGGTCAAATGGATTCTCGGCTACTCTGATATCAGTGTGCTGCTGCTGGCCGTTACTCTCCGGACAGGCATCGCCACTGCTCACGGCACCAATTTTATTGATTTACGTGGAAAAGAGACAGACCCGGTGACGGCTATGTGGGAGAACGTACTGTCTACAGCAAGCGGGGAATCGGTACTTCAGCATTCCTCGCAGCAGTACCAGCTGGAATGGGGAGGCGGGGAGCCTTCACCCCATGTGTTCAATCTTACCGAAGTCACCAACTGGAAGACTGTAGGTAATCAGAACGTAACTATGCAGGGCCGGCTGCTCGGCGGCTGCATTGATGTAATCCGGCATCTCATCGGCACGCCGTATGGGGATGTGCGGCATTTCCAGCAGCATTACATCCAGAATGAGCCTATCCTGTGGTACTTGGAGAACTGCGAGCTGTCGGTAACGGATCTGCGCAGATCCCTGCTGCAGATGAAGCTGGCCGGCTGGTTCGACCATTGCAGCGGCCTGATGTTCGGCCGGAGCGCAGCTAACCGTCCTATGGAGAATTACACCGTGGAGGATGTCTATCAGGAGCTGGCCAGCGAGCTGGGGCTGCCGGTCATTTACGATATCGACTGCGGCCATCTGCCGCCGCAGATTACGCTGGTGAACGGGGCTTTTGCGGAGGTGTTGGCTGGAGCAGGTAAAGGGACTGTGAAGCAGTATTTCCGGGCGTAAATGAAAAGTACTCGTGCTAAAATAAATGTAGTGACCATTATAACAATGATGGGGGATTTCATGTATAGAATAATGATGATTGAAGACGATGAAAAAATTAGACGGATTGTAGCAGATGCTTTGATCAAGTGGCAGTACGATGTGGTGGAAGTGACCCAATTTGACCAGGTGCTAACGGAATTTAAGCAGACAGATCCACACCTCATTGTATTGGATATTAATCTTCCGGTTTTTGACGGATACTACTGGTGCCAGCAAATACGTGCGGTTTCCAAGGTGCCGATTATATTTCTTTCATCCAGAAACCAGAATATGGATATCATTATGGCGATTAACATGGGTGGGGATGATTTTATCCAGAAGCCATTTGATTTGGACATCCTTGTAGCGAAGATCAGTGCGCTCATCCGCCGGAAATATACCTATCAGGAAGACGAGAACATCAGATTCATCCATCGGGGCTTGAAATTAAATGTAACCAATTCAACCATTGAATATAAAGGGCAAAGCACGGACTTAAGCCGGAATGAATTCATCCTTTTACAATTGCTGATGCGGAATATCGGGAAAATCATTTCGCGCGAGGACTTCATGCAGGCACTATGGAATGAAGAACAATTTGTCGATGATAACACGCTGACTGTGAATGTGAACCGGTTACGCAGGACAATCGCTGAGCTTGGACTGGAGGAGTTCATTGTCACCCGGAAAGGAATGGGGTATTTGATCGAATGACCTTTCTGCGCTATCTAACCTATGAAAAGCCCTATATTTATGTGTATCTGTCCTGTTTCATGATCTCGGCTGCAGTGTTGGTTACGGATAGCAGTGGGGGCTGGACATGGGGGACATTGTTATATGCCTTCACCTTGTCTTCAATTGTACTGCTCGGGTTTCTAGTATTTCGCTACCTGCAGCATGTAAGTGTAATCCGACAAATGAAAAATGAGGATTATGACAGCTTGTCGCTGGAAGGAGAATTCGCTAAAGCTTACATCAATGAGCTGAAGCAGCAGCATATCCATGAAATGAACCGGACCCAAGATCAGCAGAGTGAGCATTATGATTTTATCGTCTCCTGGTTCCATGAGATAAAAACACCAATTGCGGTTATTCGCTTACTGCAGCAAACTGAGATGGACGCGGGTAGTTTAAGAGAAGAGATCACAAGGATTGAAAATTACGTCGATCAAGCACTCTATTACGCCAAACTCGATAGCTTTAACCAGGATTACGATATCCAAAATTGTGATATGATCCAGATTACGAAAGAGATTGTTAAGGCTCATTCGAAAACCTTCTTTTCAAAAAAAATCCGTATTGATTTACAGGCAGATTCAATGGAGGTTCAAAGTGATCCTAAATGGCTGCAGTTTATCGTCAATCAGTTATTAACGAATAGTCTGAAATATACAGAACATGGCGGGGAGATTACCATCTCAGCATTCCAAACCCCGCAGGATAAACAGCTGATGATACGGGATAGTGGAATTGGTATTAGTCAAAAAGATTTGCCGCGGATTTACAATCGGGGTTTCACTGGAGAGACTGGACGGGCCTATACGAAGTCAACGGGAATGGGATTATATTTAGCCCAGCAGTTAAGTAACAAATTAGGACATTACATTAGCTGTACGTCAGAAGTGGGGGAGTTCACCCAATTTATTATTCACTTCCCACTAGATAGCGATCCGCATTTAATACTACAAAAAAATACACGGTGAGTTATTTACTCATCGTGTATTTTTTTCGTTGATAATTCTGTAGTAAATAGATGTTGAAGATACGTAAAAGATCAGATACGTTAACACATAAAACCCCATGACAGACAGAATAATCGTCGTTAAGGAAGGTAAATCTTTTATGACAAGAATGACTGTGTAGTATAAAAGAAACCAGCTGTGTACCAATCCCAGTATGAGCGGCGGTAAAAATACGAACAGCAATTGTTTGCGGATAATCTTTTTCAGTTCTTTGTCGTCCACACCGATTTTTCGTAAAATGGCGTAGTGTTCCCGCTCTTCAGTAGCTTCACGCAGCTGTTTAAAGTAAATGACACTTCCCAAAGCAAACAATGCAATGACTGCAAAAAACGCAACGGAGAACAATATCAAAGAGGACGACTCAGTATCAATGGAGTACATATCTATATAGGCTGAATAATAGGCTCCTTCTGTTTTCATAATGATATTGTATATTTTTCGTGATACATCATTGGCTGTTTCCGGATCCTCGATTTTATAAATTTCATAGGAAGAAAGGGTGTGATTCTCTTTCAAGTCCTCAAAAGCTTCGTCTGAAATCACGAGTACAGAAGGCTGAGGTTCGGTATCTCCACCAGGACTCGTCGGGATGCTTAGCAACGGGTATCTGATTTTTTCTACTACACGAAATGTATGGTCTTCCAAAAGGGTGATTTCGAGTTGAGAGCTTGCATACTTCGTCGGTTCATCTATTCCTCTTGCCAAAACAATTGCTTCTTCACCTGCTAAATCTACTTTTGCACCCACTCCACGTAAATCAACAATCGCATTTAATTGTGACTCAGGGAAAAGGTAAAACTCCTCTGTGTAATATTCAGGATGGCTAAAAAACATTTTTCTATTTGGGATTTTTTCAGTTTGAATTCCGGTAATGGTTTGATGATCAATAATTGGATGTGAGTCATTCATAATTTGCTCAATTTGTTGTTGTGTTGCATCATCTTGCGTCGAAAAAGCAAAATGGTTTGGAAATTCTTTTTTTACAACATCAGCTTTCACAGCGTAATCTACGGCAATAAATCCAACTGCAAAGATGATAACAGCACTAATCAGTGAATTAAAAGTAAAGTTAACGGTATTTCCGCGAATAGAAAAACGAAGGGAGGAAATCCATAACATTTTGTTGCCATTAAAGTAATTTTTACTTTGACTCATTTTTTGTAAAACCCAACCGGAAAACTGGCGGAAAAATAAATATGTTCCAACAATCAATACTACGGCTGTCGCAAGTAATGTTGCTTCAAAATGATTCTTCCATAGGTCTGTATCGTCTGCAATGGTAATCGTGTAGTAGGACGCTGCGATCAATAGGATGGATAATAGCGCCAAGGGCATGGAAAATTTAAGCGGTTTGTCCATTTTTTCTTTGGCATGAAACAATTCAACTAACTGCACACGACGTACATTAAAATAACTTTGAATGGTAATAATGCCGATTAATACAGCGAATAACAGAATCGTTAAGGCAATTGCTTCAAGTGGAAAAGCAAAAGAAATATTGTCTTTGTAGTGCATTAAATTCATTAATACCGCGCCGAAAAATTTCGATAGCAATCCACCGATTACTATACCGCTCGATACAGAAATCGCGCTTAGAAATAATGTTTCAAAGAAGACCATTGCGGCAATTTGTCTTTCTTTCATCCCGTAAAGTAAATACATGCCAAATTCTTTTTTGCGCTGCTTCATAAAAAAAGAGTTAGCGTACAAAATAAAGAACACAATAAACAAAAAGACGATCATCGAGGCAATGAAAATAACGGTTTTGTAGTTTTCTTTATTTTGGATGGCTGAAACTACGTCCTTGTTAAACATTAAACCGGAAAAGGTAAAGTAAATGACAACCCCGACAAGCATGGAAATGAAATATATGGTATAGAGCCGGAAGTTCCGTTTCATATTCCTCCATGATAAATCAATTAAGTTCATCGCTTGTCACTCCCTATGGCACTTTGAATCGTCAGGATTCTGTCGAAGAATTCCTTTTCCGATTGTTCTCCTTTAAACATTTCATTGACGATTTTTCCGTCCCGAAGAAAAACCACACGCTGGCAGTAGCTTGCTGCATACGAATCGTGGGTAATCATCAGAACCGTTGTCTTAAATGTTCTATTGAGCGATTGAATTTGTTCGAGCAGCTGTGTTGCAGAGCGGGAATCAAGTGCACCCGTTGGCTCATCCGCAAACACAATCGCCGGATTGGTAATAAGCGCCCGCGCTGCAGCCGTGCGCTGCTTTTGCCCGCCGGAAATTTCAGACGGATATTGCTGCAGAATCGATTCAATATTTAGCGCTTCAAGTAATTTCGCTAATCGCTGTTCCATTTCTGCGACAGGTGTTTTTTGTAAGGAAAGCGGCAGCAGGATATTCTCTTTCACCGTTAATGTATCCAGTAGGTTGTAGTCTTGAAAAATAAATCCCATTCGTTTCTGGCGGAATTCCCGTAAGGCCTGCTTCTTCAAATCCAGCAGCGATTTTCCCTCGATCCAAACCTCTCCGCCGTCAAAGCGGTCAATGGTTGAGAGGGTATTCATTAATGTCGTTTTCCCAGAGCCGGATGGCCCCATAATCGCGGTAAATTCTCCCTCTTCAATGATCAAATCGATACTTTTTAAGACCTGTGTTTTTCCATACGATTTCGATAAGTTCTTTGTTTGAATCATTTTAGCCATGGTTACGGCCTCCTTCACCTCCATACTATATCGACTATTTTGCTGTCCAACCATCGAGTTAATACAATCTAAAGTGACATTTTTGTCATGTTGAATCATTAGAGTTACGCTTCAACCATTGCGTGAGCCTGATTTTTACACCCTCCAAAAACTCCATGGTTAGAACTTTCGAAGTGGTATAGGACCAATGAATGCCTGGAACAACGACATCCTTCGATGGATAAACTGCATCTGAAATTCTTCTGCATGTCGCCCCTCTTGTTGATAATCGAGCTCGTCTATAATTCACAATTATTGTGTCCACTTGTTTCTAATCATTTCGGGGAACTGACCCATGAATTATTCCATTTACCGTCGGTGTAAATCAAAAAACCACCAATTGATATTGGTGATTCATGATCCCTATTGTATTACCTCACAGCGAACGCTTATATACAGTATCTGATATTGCAGAATGTGTTGATGATTACGATATTTTTGTTTGCGGCAGCGATCATTGGAATAGCCGGCCCAGCGCGAGCTTCATCAAAAAAACCACCAATTGATATTGGTGATTCATGATCCCTATTGTATTACCTCACAGCGAACGCTTATATACAGTATCTGATATTGCAGAATGTGTTGATGATTACGATATTTTTGTTTGCGGCAGCGATCATTGGAATAGCCGGCCCAGCGCGAGCTTCATCATCAACGGCTCGAACAGGGACGCAGGGAAAACCAAAACATCTGTAGCAGGTGCGATAGGCTCCTGCCACGGATGTTTTATTTTTTAGAGCGCTTCGCCTACTTGGTGAACCCGCAGCAGGTTGGTGGTTCCGGTGCAGCCTACAGGGACACCGGCGGTGATGATCACCAGGTCGCCATCTTGCACGTACCCGGCCGACTTGGCTAGTTCAACGGCGGCTGCTACGGCTGCATCAGTGCTGGAAGCGGACTCGCTGCGGAGCAGCGGAGTTACACCCCAGGTCAAGGACAAGGCGTACAATACACTCTCTTTGGTGGATACGGCGATGACTGGTGCAGCCGGCTTGTGCTTGGCGATCATTCGGGCGGTAAAGCCGCTTTCGGTCAGGGCGAGAATGGCCTTGGCGGAGAGCATAAGGGCGGAGCGGGCAACGGCTTCGCCGATGGCGCCGGTTACGTTGGTGGCAGCCTCGTCATCCTTGCAGCTACAGCTACCGTGGCGTCCCAGGACGGACTCGGCGCGGGCGGCGATGCGGGCCATGGTCTCGACGGACTCCAGCGGGTACTTGCCTGCGGCGGATTCGCCGGACAGCATGACGGAATCAGTGCCGTCGAAGATAGCGTTGGCGACATCGCCCGCTTCCGCACGGGTCGGACGCGGGTTCATCTGCATGGACTCCAGCATGTGGGTGGCGGTGATGACTGGTTTACCGGCCAGGTTGCACTTCCTGATCATATCTTTCTGAACCAACGGCACGTCCTCCACCGGCAGGTCTACGCCCAGGTCGCCGCGGGCTACCATCAGGCCGTCAGCTACGCTCAGGATGGCGTCTAGGTTCTCCACGCCCTCGTCATTTTCGATCTTGGCAATGACTTGGATATGGCCGGCCTTGTGCTCGCTGAGGATACGTTTGATTTCGAGAATGTCTTCGGCTTTGCGGACGAAGGATTGGGCGATGATGTCGATGTTGTGCTCAATGCCGAACTTGATGTGCCGGACGTCCTTCTCGGTTACGCCGGGGAGGCTGGTTTTGACGCCGGGAACGTTGACGCCCTTACGCTGCTTCAGCTTGCCGCCGTTTTTGATGAGGCAGGTGATCTCGGTGCCTTCGGCATGTACGACCTCCAGACGGACCAGGCCGTCATCGATCAGGATGATGCTGCCGGGCTTCACATCTTGGGGCAGCTGCTTGTAGGTGACTTGAATGCGGTCCTTGGTGCCGAGCACTTCCTCGGTGGTCAGAACCACGGCTTCACCCGGTACCAGCTCCGCGTAGTCCGAGGCCATTTTTCCGATCCGGATTTCCGGACCTTTGATGTCGAGCAGGACGGCAACGTACTGGTTCAGCTCTTTGGCTGCTTCCCGGATGTGCCGGATACGCTCCGCATGCTCGTATAGCTCTCCGTGGGCGAAGTTTAGGCGGGCGACGTTCATACCGGCTTGGATCAGCTTCCGGAGCATTTCTGGGCTTTCGCTGGAGGGACCGATGGTGCAGACGATTTTAGTTTTGCGCATGACTTTTCTCTCCTTATATTTAACGTTGAACTCTTGTGAAAACTTTCTCTAACCCATACAACAAAGCATAACGATTCATCAGAAAAAAAATATTTTCGTTATTCATCAATTTTGATGTAGAAGGCAGGTCATCTTATGATTGGTTTATTGTACCCAAAAACCATCCATATGCCGGGAAGGAAATTACATTAGCGGAAATAATGAAGGAATTGTTACGACGGGACATTGAGAGATTACTAATTTCTTGAAATTTACCAAGGAGCAGCGTTGGGCGATTTCATTTTTTTGCAGAGCATGAGTTCTTTACCTACAGAGGAATGCGTAATTTGGCCGCCGTCAGCTATTACTCTGGCAATCGAGAGGGTCTGTTATGTTCGGTGTCATCTGTTGTCTCACCGAATTTCCAGAAGTAATGTTTTCCCTCCTATCTGGGCATGACGCTACCTATGTTCGCCATGGAATCGCTAATTCCTTCTGGAAATTCCTGCGATTGAAGAAAACTTGCCGTTATAATGTTGCGTAGTTATTTTTCCTGCAGGCTTGTTTATACTACATCATAATTATTTATCATGAAGGGGCTTCTACCGGTCCTGCCGTGGGTCTTTGGTGGGGTTGAAACAAGTAGCCGACTAGACTATGTGACGATTATTTTACAAAATGTGGTTGTAATGTTGTCATATCGGGGACGGTAAACGCAGAGGGCCATTTCGACGCGTTGATTTAGGCAAGAAAAAGAAGGTGCGAGAAGTATCCGGTGATGAACCGGCTTCTCGCGCCTTCTTTTTTTAAAGAGGCGGCAGTGTATTGTGTTAATCCCTCCGTTGTAACATAGCAGTAAGGCCCTGCATTACAGAAAAATGACTTCTCGTTAATATTAGTCGTACAAAACCGCTTTAATATAAAGCCTGTAAGACATAGTGCAGCACTCCGGGAACTCCGGCTCCATGCAAGACCAGAGACAGGGGGCGAAGTATGTCCATTCATTAAACCGGTTTAATGATATGCGGGATTAAACTACTAAAATCCGACTGCACGGGCAGGAGATAAGCGAGGTTTTCTTCTATGGCTACCATCGATGATGTGGCAAAAGCATCAGGTGTTTCTAAGGGGACGGTATCAAGTGTGTTCAGCAAAAAAAGACCGATCAGCAAGGAAGTCACAGAGCGTGTACTGGCGGCAGCCAAAGAACTTAATTACAAGCCTAATTATTGGGCCAGAAGCCTGGCGAACAAGTCGACCCGCATTGTAGGCCTTGATATTCAAGGAGAGAAATTCAAGTTTAGCCAGTTTCACCTCTCGCTCCTAAATGGAGTGTTAAGTGTCTGTTATGAACAGGGTTACCGGCTGCTCGTCAATACGCTCTCCCATACGTATCAGAACCAGCTGGAGCATATGGTCACAGGCCCGGCCGACGGGGAGATTCTGCTGAATCCGGAGAGTGATGATGAGCGGATTATCGAACGGCTATCCGGGGATATCCCCATCGTGCTGATCGGCAGGCCGTCCGCTGAGTTCGAGAATCATGTTTCTTATGTGGACAATGACAACGTCAGCATGACTGAGCAGATTACCCGCTATCTGCTCGATCTGGGACACAGGAATTTCTTATTTCTGAACGCGCCGGCAGACCGGACTGTTGCGGTTGACCGGGCCAGCGGGTTTCTTGCTGCCATCCAGAAAGCAGGGCTTCCAGAGTCATCCTACAAAATCATATTTAAGCCTGATCCGGACAATTCTTCGCTCGATTTCGGATATAAGACAACGCTTGAGGAGCTTCAGGCCAATCAGGCTATTACAGCAGTTATCTCAGATACAGACACCATGGCGCTCGGTGTTTACAAAGCGGCGGAAGCACTCAGTATCAGCATTCCCGGTCAATTATCTGTATTCGCCTTTAGTGACGATTCCATATTCTCACCAGAGTTCGCACCGCCGCTCACAGGTGTCCGCCTTCACGCCGAGCGCCTGGGACGGGAAGCAGCAACTATGCTGATCGAACAGATGTCAGGGAGCCTTAAGACCGTCAAAAGAACGATTGTGCCAACCGATATGGTCATCCGCAGCTCTTGTGCTGCACCCATTACAATCCTTGGAGGAAATCAACCATGAGTATGAAGAAGAATGCAGCACTCTCAGTAGTTTTAGCCGGGACTGTTCTATTGTCCGCATGCGGAAGCAACAACGGCAACGCATCTTCACCATCAGCAACAACAGTACCACCGGCATCCTCGGAAAGTACGTCTCCGGCGGCAGCAACAGAGGGCATGAAGCTTGAAATTCTATCCGGTAACGTTGGAGGGAAAACGCCTGAGGGCAATACGAAATTCGCGCAGGCCATCAGCGATAAGACAGGTCTTGATGTGACACTGGACAAGCCCGCCAGCGACTATGACCAGAAGGTGCTGACCGCGCTCAGCTCGGGTGCGAAATATGATTTAATCGAGGTCAGTGACTTGGCCAAGCTGAATGCGTTCATCGACCAGGGCGTGGTTACCGATCTAACAAGCTTCGTGCAAGGCTCCAAAATCCTGTCGGATCCTGCGGTGATCCCCTCTGGCGAATGGGAGCAGCTGAAAGGCCCGGACGGAAAAATATACGGCGTATTCTCCAAATTTCAGGGCGCAACCATGCCTATCGTGCGTAAGGACTGGCTGAACAAGCTGGGCCTGAAGGAGCCTAAGACACTTGATGAGCTGTATGCTGTCCTGAAGGCTTTCAAGGAAGAGGACCCGGACGGGAACGGGAAGGCGGATACCTATGGACTCAGTACTTCGGGACTTTATGATATCCAGGGGATTATGAGCGCGGCCGGGCTGAAATACAGATATGTGCTGGAGGACGGTAAACGTACCATTCCTTATGCAACCGATGCGGCAATTCCGATGTATGAATGGTTCGCCAAGCTTGTGAAGGAAGGGATTATGGACCCGAATTTCATTACGAATGACACCGCCAAGATGCGCAACCTCTTTCTGACCGACCGTGTCGGGATGGTCACGTACTGGGATGCCTGGGTAGGGATGTTCAATAATCTGAAGCAGCAGGAAGATGCGGCTACAACCTTCCAGGCAGCAGGGATGGCAAGCCTCCAGGCAGCGGATGGTACGATCTTAATGCGCCGGGGAGACCCGGATTTCTGGATTATTCCGGCCAATGCGCCTCATCCTGAGGCTGCTAAGAAGTTCCTTGAATTCTGGAATACAGAAGACGGGATCATACTCGGAAGCCTGGGCGTCGAGGATTACGACTATACCGTGGATAACGGACAATACACACTGACTGATACCGGTAAGGAAGCCAACATGGACCACGGTGTTCCCTATTGGTATAACTCCACGGTGAAGCCGCAGTTCCCTGCTCTGCCTGGTGTTGAAGAGGCGATGGCACTCTCCAGGCAGTACGCGACACTTGAGCTGTCACTGCCAACATGGCCGGATGCTGAGAAGATTGTGACGAATTACGCGCTTAAGGCTATGTCCGGCCAGATGCCGGGGGGAGACGCGGTAGAACAGATGCAGAAAGAATTGAAGGCGGCAAATTTAATTGACTAATTCATATCAGGAAGGCTTCGGGGCGGCAGGCGAAGATACTGCTGCCGCTCCCTGCGGGCTATAGGACTTCATGAGGCAGGAGGCGGAACAGCCATGAGATTGATCAGGAAAAACTCGACATTCTACGTCATGATGCTTCCGGTGATCGTTTACTTTGCAGTATTCTCGTATTACCCGCTGGCGAAAGGCCTGCAGACCAGTTTCCAGGACTACAAGCTTATGGGCGAACGTCCTTACATCGGATTGGATAATTATAATCAGGTTATACACGATCCGACCTTTTGGGATGCACTATGGAATACGGTATATATAGGCGGCGGGATTCTCATTACCGGTTTTATCGCTCCGCTGCTAATTGCCCTTTCTTTGAACGAAGTCATGAAGAGCTGGTTCAAGAGAACTGCGCAGCTGGTGCTGTACGTTCCGCATTTGTTATCCTGGGTGGTCATCGGCGGGATTTTTATTTTCCTTCTGTCCCCCGACAGCGGACTCGTGAATTTGCTGCTGGTCCAAATATTTGGTATCCAGCCGATTAATTTTATGGCGGATGAAGCCTGGGCAAGAATTATAATGATTGGTTCGGCCGTGTGGAAGGATATGGGCTACAATTGCATTTTGTTTCTGGCCGGCATTGCAGGGATTAGTCCTACTCTTTACGAAGCCGCCCGGATGGACGGGGCAACAAGGTGGCAGCAGGTGCGCTATGTGACACTGCCGCAGTTAATGAACACGATGAAGGTAATCCTGCTGCTGAATACACTGGGGATATTCCGGATATTTGACCAGATCTTCGTGATGCGGAATCCGGCAATTGCAAGCAAGGTCGATGTGCTCATGATGTATACGTTCCAGAAAGGAATTATGGAGATCCGTATAGGCCCGGCGGCGGCGGCCAGCTTCTTCGTCGTTTTATTTACACTGGTGCTAGCTTCTGTGGTTAGAAAAATGACACGTTTTGATGAGGTGTAATCATGAATATTGAACGCTTGGAGAGAAGGGGATGGGGGAACAGGACGTTTGATGCTTTGAACGCGATTTTCCTGATCCTGCTGATGTTAACGATGATTATCCCTTTTGCCAATGTAGTCGCACTCGCCTTCTCTTCCGGGATGGCTTCCATGAAGCCTGAGATCATTCTGTTTCCCAAAGAATTCAGTATAGAAGGCTTCGGTACGGTGTGGAACAGTCTGGATCTAAGACGCCCCTTCATGAACAGCGTAATTGTTACGGTCACCGGTACGCTTCTGCATGTCCTGCTGTCCAGCATGGCGGGGTTTGTGCTTATCCAGCCGCAATTGCCCGGCAAGAAATTCATGGTTTCATTTATTCTGCTGACGATGATGATTCCGCAGGACGCAATTATGATTCCGCTCTATCTGGTGAATCAGGACCTTCATCTTATAAATACGCTAAGCTCTCTGGTCTTATCAGGTATGGTCTCCGGCTTTTCAATTTTGCTGATGCGCAATTTTTTCCTGAGTGTTCCCTATGAAATGTGTGAATCTGCGCAGATTGACGGCTTAGGGATGCTCCGTATTTTCACAACGATCTATATACGCCTGGCAATCACCGGAGTCGCTACGGTCACCTTGTTTGAATTTGTGAGCCGGTGGAACATGCTGAGTGCTCCGGTACTGTTTATTAACGACAGCACCAAGATTACCCTTCAGGTCGCCCTCAAGTCGATGATCACAGATGCGAGTGCCACATCCGGCAATCTGCTGATTACCACCAATGTCCGGATGGCCGGAATCCTGATTTCAATTATTCCGCTGTTGGCCGTATACCCGTTCATCCAAAGATATTTCATGAAAGGCCTCATGTTAGGCGCGAACAAAGAATAGAAAGGGTGAAATCACTTGCAGATCATCTCAGAGCTTTCCTTGAACAGAAGGATTGTAAAAGAAGAGGAGCAAACGTATATAGAAATCCCCTTTGCAGCCGGGGCGGCTGTGGAAAGGATCGAAGTGAACTATACGTACGAACGTCAGAATGGGGCGGCTGTCATTGATATTGGACTCCGTTCACCGGAACGGATAATAGGCTGGAGCGGCGGAGCCAGAGAATCCTTCTTCACCGGACTCGGCAAAGCGACCCCCGGCTACCTGGCCGGTCCGATAGCTGCTGGAGAATGGAAGGTCCTTCTGGGTGCCTACCGTGTGCCCGAGGGCGGGTGTGAGGTCAGAATTCATGTGAAGCTCTTTCATGAGCATTCCCGCTGGATGAAGGGCGACTTGCATATGCATAGCGTTCACAGTGATGGTTCTTACACTACCCAGGAGGCCATTCAGTCTTGCAAGGACAAAGGGCTGGAGTTCATGGCCTTCACCGATCACAATAATGCTTCGCAGAATTTGTCCACACTGGCAGCCGATGAGCAAATTGTGCTTATTCCCGGGGTGGAATTAACCAGCTATAAAGGACATTGCAACCTGCTCGGGCATCCTGACGCACTGGACGACTTCCGTATCCTGACTCCTGAGCAGGCCAGAGGGGTATTACAGCGGGCGGTGGATAAGGGGGCATTCATTTCTTTAAATCACCCGTTCTGCTCGAACTGTCCGTGGGAATTAGGCTTTGACTTGCCCTACGATGCTATCGAGGTATGGAATGGACCCTGGCGTCCGATTAACGAGACTGCCGTGCGCTGGTGGCAGGAGCAACTGGCTTCCGGCCGGAAGATTATTGCAGTAGGGGGAAGTGACACGCATAGAATTGAGCCGTATGTCACGCATGGAACGCCTACGACTTATGTCCGCTCGGAAGCAGAATCGAAGGAGGCGATTCTTCGTGGAATCAGGGCCGGGCGTGTAGTCCTTTCCTCCGGGACAAACGAGACTTTCATCGAGCTATCCATCGGGGAGGCAGGCGTTGGTGACACGGTAATCGTGGACAGTCAGCAGCAGGAATATGAATTGGTTATAAAAATGGCGGGGGCGGCAGGAGACCTCGTACAGCTATGGTCTGACCGCGGCGTAGAGCAGGAATGGAACGTGGAGAGCGGCAGAGAATATACATTGCCTGTGTTAACGGACCGCTTGTTCTATCGTGCAGAAGCAAGCCGTTACCTGGCGGAGGCGAATATGACGGTCACTACTTGCCTGACGAATCCCGTCTACCTTCGTAAGCTGCAGGAAGAGAAGATAGTTTGAGTGTCCGGGGCATCGCGGACACCCGTGTGAACGACCGCACGAGGCTGTCCTCACCCGCCAAGACGTTATTGTCGGTGAACGGATTAAATGGATTAGGCCTGAATCTGTCCACCCTGTTCCTTAACGTATACTGGTACAAATTGACGCAGGATGTATCTGTCCCCCTGCTCTTCACGCTGATCTCGTATGCAGCATGGCTGCCCTCCTTCGGGTTGGCCGGCTGGTTCAGCAAGCGGGTCTCCCGCAAGAGCACCATTGCAATCGGGACAGTACTTCAGCTCGTCTTCTTCGGGCTGATCCTCTTGTTCGCGGAGCAGTCTGCTCATTGGATTCCCCAGCTTGGTGTGATGTACGGCATCGGAGCCGGATTCTATTGGCTGGGCATCAACGTATTGTCGGTCGATCTGACCACGTCGTCCAACCGGAACTGGTTTAATGGAGTGAATGGAATGATCGGTTCCATTACAGGGATGCTGGGGCCTTTATTAGCGGGCTGGACGGTGTCAGCAGCACCGGATGGAGTGGGTTATCCACTGGTATTCGGCGCGGCTTTCCTTTGCTTCCTGTTGTCCATGCTGGCCTCCTTTCGCCTCCCGGATATTCTGGTCTGCGAGCCCTTCCAGCTCCGCAGCATGCTGGCTGTGCTGGAGCAGCCAGCATGGAGACGGCTTACGTACGCCTTCATTGCTCTGGCTTTCCGTGAAGGCGTGCTGTCAGCGGCGATAGGCCTGTGGGTATTCGTAGCGACCCGGAGCGAAGGGACAACCGGGAAATTCGCCTTTCTGACTACTTTAATATCGGTAGTCAGCTTCTATGTGATCGGCCGGTTCAGTCAGGAATATCATCATCGCAGATTGATGGCCGCAGGCACTGCGCTATTCAACCTGTCTATTGTTGGTATTGCAATTCAGATGAATCCAAGTACATTATTACTTTTCGGAATTATGGATGCAGTTAGCAGGCCGGTTTTTGATACGCCTTTTAATACGTTGACTTACAATTATGTCAGCCAATTCAATCAAGGCGGCAGAATTAGCACAGAGCTTGTGGTATGGCGGGAATGCGCACTCAGTGTGGGGCGGATATCCAGTGTCGGAATCCTGGTTATGCTGTATAAATGGACGGACCCTGCTTCGACGTTAGGCTGGTTCATGTTAGGTATATTCCTTATAGGATGCCTGCCGCTGCTGCTTGCTGGACAGCTAGCGCTGCCTGGCAAACCTGCGGTTGAGGGCCCGGCGTCTTGTAATGAAAAGCCTCGGGACCGGAAGGTTCCGTGCTATATTCACCATCATTTATCGCAGAAACGGGACACGGCGTCTTGTAATGAAAAGCCTCGGGACCGGAAGGTTCCGTGCTATATTCACCATCATTTATCGCAGAAACGGTACCGCCCCTGAGGGCGGTACCGTTTCTGTTATGCTAAGTATTAGAGTACAGTTCCCGTCTGCCAGGTGATTCTTACTCAGCCAAACGAAGTCAGCACGCTCTGCGTCACGATCTCTCTAAGCTCAGCTTTCTGTGCGGTGTACTGCTGCTGATTGATGCTTCCGCTCGCCAGTCTTGCTTCCAGCTGCTGGGTCAGCTGTTTGACCTGCAGGTTGATAACATTATTGATATTCCCACCGTTCTCTTCTGCAATGGTGCGCAGGGATTTGCCGTCATATAGGGCGTCGTACAGCTCTTCATCGGAGGACTGGCTCAGGTTCAAGGCGTCCAGCAGCTCATCGGTATCGGCCACATCAGATGTGGACCATTTGGCAACGGGAAGGGTATGTAATGCTGGCTTGCCCCAGGCAGTTCCTCCAAAGGACATGGCTACAATCATCGTTCCGACAATCATTACCCGCTTAATATTCATTCGTTTTATGTTCATATCTGTTATCCTCTTTTCATAATTGGTTATATCGTTCAGGGTTAGTGGTTTGCGGCGGCTAGTGAACTTCAGCTAAGTACAGTTTACCCGTCAATACTGAAATGAAGCTTAAGTCTTCTTAAAGATAACCTAAATGTTTTGGAAGCCCTGGTTCGTTCTAAAAGCATTTGCCTAACCGGTGTTTGCCAGCAGGCCCGGACGGTGATTCTAGTAGTAAATACCGGCGAAGCCTGCATTTCCTTGATCCTGCTTCTTCATCTGCGTTATCCTTGAATGGACACAGAAATATACTTACCCTTACCAAAGCAAGTGCAAACGGAAGGATGAACCTCCTATGAAAAAAATACTGGTCGTCGATGATGAACCGGCCATTGTGAGTGCGATTGCCTACGCGCTGCGGCGTGAAGGCTATGAGGTCGATACTGCCGGTGACGGGGAGGAAGCGCTGAGCAAGACGAGCACCTTCCGCCCGAACGTGCTGGTACTGGATGTAATGATGCCGAAGCTGAGCGGGTATGATGTGTGCCGCAAGCTTGAGAACCGTGATGATATCGGAATTATTCTGCTGACCGTCAAAAATGATATTGTCGATAAAATTGTCGGCCTGGAGCTTGGTGCAGACGATTATATGACCAAGCCGTTCGAGATCCGCGAGCTGCTGGCCCGGGTCAAGGCACTGCTGCGCAGGCTGGAGAAGAATACGGCGGAGGTTAAGAGCGAGCTGATCGAATACGGCATTCTGCGGGTGCATCCCGACCGGCGCAGCGCCGAGCTTGGGGAGGAGAGCCTTGAGCTCACTCCGAAGGAATTCGATCTGCTGCTGCTGCTGCTCTCGCACCCGCAGCGGGTGTATATGCGCGAGGAGCTGCTGGAGCAGGTGTGGGATATGGACTACGCCGGGGGAACGCGTACGGTGGATATCCATATTCAGCGGCTGCGCAAAAAGCTGGGCGAGCCCTACCAGAACATCCTGCAGACCGTCTATGGCATCGGCTATAAGGCTGTGCCTGCGGGGAGCTACCCATGAGGGTCAGCATCAAGCTGAAGTTCAGCCTGTTCCTGGCTCTGCTGCTCATTCTTGCGCTCAGCGTGCTGAGCTATTTCGTGCTGCGCGGTGTGGAGCGCAATCAGCAGGGGCAGACGGAGAGCTATCTGGCCCAGCATGTTACAACCGTCAATCTGCGCGTGAAGCAGACTTACTATACCGGCGTGCGCCTGGAGCCGCAGGCCTTCATGCAGCAGCGGGGCCGGGCGCTGGCCGCCGAGCTGGCCGGGTACACCGGCCTGGAGGTGACCCTGTACGACAGCCAGGGTCAGCAGGTGGGAACCTCGGCGCAGGGTGAGCCGGGGCCGGGCAGGCCGGATGTCAGCGCGGCACTGGACTACGCGCTGAATAATAAAGTCGCCTATCAGAGTGAAGGCGACAAGCTGCTGTATCTGGCTCCGCTGCAGGGGCCGGAGGAGCAGATGGGTGTGGTGCAGCTGCAGTACTCGCTGCAGGACGCCCGGAGCTTCCAGCAGACGCTGCTGAATCTGTTCCTGACGACAGGAGGCGCGGTGCTGGTGCTCAGCTTCATTACCGGGTACCTGTACTTCAACCGCGCTGCGGCAGCGATCGGCCGCTTGAAGAAATCGGCGGAGGACATCCGCCGTGCCGATTACATCTCGGCTCCGCCCGTGAAGCGCAAGGATGAGCTTGGGGAGCTGGCCGAAGGCATCTACTTCATGAGCCGGGAGATCGAGAGCAGCATTGCCGCGAAGGACGAGGAGCGGCGCAAGCTGCAGCTCGCAGTGGAGAAGCTGCAGGCGCTGGAGCAGCAGCAGAAGCAGTACATCGGGAATATCAGCCATGAGTTCAAGACACCGCTGACTTCAATCAAGGCTTATGTTGATCTGCTGAACATGTATGACGATGACCCCGAGCTGCTGCATGATGCCAAGCTCAGCATTGCCAAGGAGACAGACCGGCTGTATGAGATGGTGGAGAAGGTGCTGCAGCTGACCGCGCTGGAGAAATATGATTTCGAATCCCAGGCAGAGCTGCTGGAGGTCGAGGGCATGCTGCGGGATATATGCGGCCGGATGAAAGGCAAGGCGGAGCGGTATGGACTTACGGTATCGCTTGACGTCAAGCCGGCGCACATCTGGATCGATAAAGAGAGCTTCATGCATATCTTCATCAATTTGCTCGATAATGCGATCAAATATAATGTTCCACAGGGAAGTATTCATCTGCGGAGCGAGCTCAGGGACGGGCGGGTATGGATTACAATCCGCGATTCCGGTATCGGCATTCCTGAAGAGTCGCGGGACAAGATCTTCGAGCCGTTCTATACCGTTAACCGTGACCGTTCGAGAGCCTCGGGAGGCACGGGGCTTGGACTTTCGCTGGTCCGTAACCTGGTGGAGAAGCAGAACGGAACCATTGTGCTGCTGGAAAGCTCAGGCGAGGGGGCAGCGTTTGAGCTGTCTTTTCCCTTAGTGACGGCAAAACAGGTTCCACTGTAAAAGAATTTATATGTTGTGGGGTTTAGTTTACAACTTGGAAACATTCTATATGCGGTTTGGAAATAAGCATCCGGTATGCTGGGAGTAACACAAGCTGGAGGGAAGCCTAATGAATGCTGAGAACAATAGAAGACAGGGCAAGGTGCGGGCAATTCTGCTATGTGGTGCGGTTCTGCTGTCCGTGACAGGCTGCGCTGCGGAGAATACTGAAACGAGGCAGGTGGTCGAGAAATCCGGCCAAAAAATTACGGTCCTCGATAACATTAGCGAATCCGTCTATACCCAGTTGAAGCTGGAAGGAATTGATAAGGTGGAGGGTGTGCGGGGCACGGATTTCGTCAGTGAGGACGTCATGGTTGTGACCAAAGAAAACCGTAATCTCCCTGCGCAGGTGATCGAAGGCCAGGAAAGATATCCGCTGAATCTCTATCTGCATACACTCTCTACGGGTGATGAAACTCCGCTGCAGGAGGGGGAGCTGAATTATGGTTCACCGCAAATGTCTCCGGACAAGACGCATGTATTCTACAAAGAGCTGTATGAAGCTACTGGACTTGGCTATATTATGGATCTGGCCACAGGCGTTTCTGTGAAAATGAGTGATGCGGAGTTCAGAAACGAAGAAGGAAGATGGGCGGATAATGAGCATGTGATTTACCCTGATATGGAAGGCAATATCATGAGCACGGATGTGAACGGCAAGCCGGAGACAGTGCTGAAGACCGGCATCCCTTATGTACATGAGGTCATGCAGAGTGGCAGCCGTATTCTGTATATTACGGGTGAAGACAGCCAGCTGAGCGCTTACGATATCGACACGAAGCAGGCCAAGGTGTTGGGGAAAAATGTAATGTGGGTTGTTCCGTCACCGGACGGAAGCACGCTCGCAATTGTCGAACGTAAGGGACCGGGCGAGATGGTGCTGAAGCTCTGTGACAGTGAAGGCAATGAACAGTCCCAGCTTGCTGCAGGCCAGCAGATCTTCGGTACCAGCTGGTCGCCGGACGGCAGCAAGCTGGCCTATGCAGTCACTGCAGCAGGTTCTGCTGATGACCAGGAAGACCTGTTCATTACCGAGGTGGAGACCGGAGAGCAGACGCCGGTGCTGAATGATATCCGCGTGTCTGACCAGCTGCACTGGAGCCCCTCGGGCAAGAAGCTTCTGGCCACAGCAACTGTGCTGAAGGACAACGTCTATCAGTTCCTCACCTACGTGGTCAGTTTGTCTTAATGCTCCGGATCAGCAGCTTGGCGCCAGCACTTGGAATCTTTGCAAAAGAAGGTCAGCCGGAGGTTTTCCGGCTGACAACATCAATCATTTTCGCTTTTTGCCGGGTAAGCGTCTTAAAATCCTGCATCAAATACAACATTCCCCTCCTAAAATCGGCCTAAATCCAAAATTGTTGCAGGAAATGCAGCATCTCTTCGCTTCCAAGCAGATGAACAAGATAATTCTTGTATTTCATACAACAATCCTCCCGGACACGCAGCTATCCATGAACCAAAGTTGTAAATAATGCAACAATAATACACCTAGAGTACCATGAACCCTCCATCCGCCCGTAAGAGCACCCCGGAGGCCCTTTAACATTCATTTAATATATTCATACTTGACAGGTGGGTTTAAGGGGTATATGATATCAGCAATAGTTCACTACTAATTAAATGAACAATGAAATAATAAATACGACCATCATATTTGAGCTGATTGGACCACCAAAGGCTCCCGCAAATATTCCCGTACAGGGAATTTTCCGGGGGCCTTTTTGGGTTCCTTTGGATGGACAGCAGAGGAGAGAGAGCATGGAAGATAACCCGTGGGAGCGGCTGGAGGAGGCAGACCACCTGTTCCGCAAAATGGTGCGCAGATTCGTCAAGGAACGTGACCGCGTAAGCGTGGAGGGGATTTCCTTGCCCGGCATGCTGATTCTGCAAAAGATTATCCGCGATGGTGAGCAGCGGCTGGGCGATCTGGCAGAGCAGCTCGATTTCACTTCGGGCGCTATAACGGCGCTGAGTGACAAGCTGGAGGCCGGCGGATATACGGTGCGCAGACGCAAGGAAGATGACCGCAGAACCGTGCTGCTTGATATTACGGCCAAGGGCCGGGAGATGGTGGAGCGCAACGGCAACATCGGTGCCCGATGTATTACGCTTCTGTTCGAGGGCTTTACGGATGAGGAGCTTGAGCAGCAGAGCCGCTTCTATGAACGGATCATCGGCAATCTGGAAGGGTTCTCGGATACGCTGCTGAAGCTGGCACAGCAAAATGCTGAGATTCCCGTACCTCAAGAGCCTGAACAGAAGCCGCGTGCAGAGGTGAAGAAGAACTATCTCAGCTATTGAAAATGAAGCTTCCGCTAACAAAACTTTAAGGAGAGATGATCATGGGACATTCAACAATTTATCCGACAGGGGCGACGGTATATAACCCGTCCAAGGCATGGAGCGGCTACACTGTATTTCAGGCAGGCGACGAGGGAGTCGTGCTGATCGATATGAGCGGCAAGGAAGTGCATCTGTGGCAAGGGCTGATCGGCTTTCCTGCCAAAATCCTCCCCGGCGGCTACGTCCTGGGCAGCACGGGCAGAAGAGATCCCAAATTCGGCATTCAGGATAATGTCGATCTGGTTCAGGTCGATTGGGACGGCAATGTGGTCTGGAGATACAACAGCTACGAGCATATCGAGGACCCGGGGTATGAGCCGCTGTGGTACGCCCGCCAGCATCACGACTATCAGCGGGAGGGCAATCCGGTCGGATACTATGCTCCCGGGCTTGAACCTTCAGCTAACAGCGGGACAACGCTGATCTTAGCGCATAAGAATCTGTATAATCCTGAGATCTCCGATAAGCAGCTGCTGGATGACACGATCATTGAAGTGGACTGGGAAGGCAATGTGACCTGGGAATGGGCGGCCAGCGATCATTTCGCGGAGCTCGGATTTGATCAGGCAGCGCGAAATGTTCTCTTCCGCGATCCCAACACCCGCTCCTTCGGAGATCTGGGCGGCGGTGTAGGCGACTGGCTGCATATCAACTCCGCTTCATACGTAGGGCCGAACAAATTCTATGATAACGGAGACGAGCGTTTCCACCCGGACAATATTATCTGGGATGCGCGCGAGGCGAATATTATCGCCATCACCGACAAGCGCAGCGGGGCCATCGTCTGGCGGCTGGGACCGGACTATTCGCTGCCTGAACTGAAGCATATCGACTGGATTATCGGCCAGCATCACGCCCACATCATTCCGAAGGGACTGCCGGGCGAAGGCAATCTGCTCGTATTCGATAACGGCGGCTGGGGCGGATATGGGCTGCCGAATCCCTCTTCACCTTTTGGACAGAAGAATGCGCTGCGCGACCATTCCCGTGTGCTGGAGATTAATCCGGTGACACTGGATATCGAGTGGCAGTATACCTCGGCGGAGGCCGGCTTCTCCGTTCCGACCGATTCCTATAAATTCTACAGTCCGTATATCAGCTCGGCGCAGCGGCTCCCGAACGGCAACACGCTGATTACCGAGGGTTCGAACGGGCGCTTGTTCGAGGTGACGGCGGAGCATGAGCTGGTCTGGGAGTATATCTCCCCTTACACCGACCGCCGCAATACGAATATGGTCTATCGTTCCTACCGTGTACCCTATGCCTGGGTGCCGCAGCTGGCGAAGCCGCAGGAAATTGCTATCGAGGCCATCGATGTGTCCAGCTTCAGAGTGCCGGGAGCTGCGCCGAAGGGATCGGATTCGGTAGTGAGTGTAGCGACCACACTTCCGTTTACAGAGGGGGCCGCTTGCGTGGCTACTGCGGAAGAAGGCAGCGTCCGGAGAACCAGTCAGATAATTAGATAGGCTATAGAAATTTATAGACGAAGAGGTGTGTAGTTTTGAAAAAATCATGGTACGGCTCAGCCTTCCTGCTCTTATCCTTATCTCTGGTACTGGTTCTGTCCGGCTGCAGCTCCAAGGGAGACGCGGCGGCTTCCACAGGAACGGCCAGCGGCCAGCAGAAGATCCTGAAGATTAGAATTGCCGACATCAATACGAATTCTACCTTCCGGGTAGCAGTCGATAAAGGCATCTTCGCCAACCACGGCATCGATGCAGAAATCATCAACTTCGGCACTCCGGCTGAGGGAGTAAATGCGCTATTCATCAAGCAGGTAGACGTGGCTTTCGGTGCTGATTTCCCGGTGCTGAATGCCGTCTCCAAGGGCGACTATTCGATCATTGCTTCCGCCGGCCAAGCTACGGATCAGGCAGCGGCGGTATGGAAGCTGTATGTAAGGGATGAGATCAAGTCAGCTGCGGATCTAAAAGGCAAGAATCTAAGCTTCATGCGCGGTACGTTTCTGCCGTATCTGTGGGATGAATACCTGAAGGAGCAGGGCATTGCCCTAAGCGATGTGAAGCTGACAGGACAGGGTGCGTTCGACGAAGCCTTCATTGCACTGAAGCAGGGTGATGTGGATGCTGCCTGGTTCAGCGGTTCAGCGCTGACGGATAAGCTGGCTGCGCTTGAGGGTGTGCATGAGCTGACGGATATGTCGAAGACTCCGGTACGCCTGGGGATGGGGATTGTCGCAGGGAATGCTTTTGTGCAGGCGAATCCTGAGGGAATTGGCGAATTCCTGGCGGCGGTGGACGAGGCTGCGGCTTATGCCCAGGAGCATCCGGAGGAAGTGGCCGATCTGATGTTCAAGGAACTGAAGCAGCCGAAGGAAGCGACGCTGAAGGACTTGCCGACGAATCCGTGGAAGGTCGGCTTTACACAGGCTGCCTATGACAGTCTTGCCGGACAGAAAAAGTATATGGTCGATACAGGAATCATTGAACAGGATTTTGATCTGGACAGCAAGCTTAGTCTGGACCCGCTGAAGCAGGCTTTGCCGGATAAAGTGACTTTTGCCAAGTAGCTTAGCTTACACGAAATAACTTAACTTTCTGGAGGTGCCTCATGTCTTTACCTGCCAAACAGCATGCCATCCATATCGAGCAGCTGCGCAAGAGCTACAGCGAGCCTGCGGCCGGGGACGTTCATTATATTATCAAGGATGTGAGCCTGGTTATCAAAGGCGGCGAATTCTTCGTCCTGCTAGGCCCGAGCGGCTGCGGCAAATCAACGCTGCTGAACATGATCGCAGGCTTTGTCTCCAAATCTGGCGGCAATCTGCGGGTGGACAACGTCGAGGTGGATAAGCCGGGCCGGGACCGGGCGGTTGTATTTCAGCAGGCAGACTCCTCCCTGTTCCCCTGGCTCACGGTGCGGGAGAATGTAGAGTTCGGACTGCGGATGAAGAAGACGGGCAAGGCAGAGCGCCGGACCCTATCAGACCGGTATATCACGCTAGTCGGGCTGAACGGGCATGAGGATAAATTCCCGAAGGAATTGTCGGGAGGGATGAAACAGCGGGTACAGCTGGCCCGGGTACTGGCGAATGATCCGGCGATTCTGCTGATGGATGAGCCCTTTGGCGCGCTGGATGCCATGACCCGGCGGACGATGCAGAAGGAACTGGTGCAAATATGGCGTGAGACGCATAAGACCGTTATTTTCGTAACGCACGATATTCAGGAAGCACTGCTGCTGGGTGAGCGCATCGGCGTCATGTCCGTGGGGCCTTCCTCCAATATCACCGATATATACGACAATGCGCTGCCGTTTCCGCGGGATGTGGCCTCGCCGGAGTTCTACTCGCTGTATAACCAAATCCAGAGCCATTTTGAAGAATAGGATCGGGGGGCAGTACATGTTGAAATGGGTGGAGAAAAAATGGGTCTCGGTCTCCCTGCTATGGATTGCCGCACTCTGCATCTGGCAGCTGGGCGCATGGGTGTATGGTCCGGATGTCATCCCGGGGCCATGGGCCACGCTTAAGGGAGGGCGGGAACTGGTCCAAGACGGCACCTTGATGCAGTATATTGGCATCAGCTTTTACCGCGTGCTTGTCGGTTGGGTACTCGGCAGTCTGCTGGCTATTCCGGCAGGGCTGATCATCGGAAAAGTAAACGTCATCCGTATATTTGCCGAGCCTTTCTTGAATTTCATCCGCTTTATCCCGCCGATTGCCTTCATCACACTTTTTCTGGTCTGGTTCGGCATCGGGGAGCAGTCAAAGATTGCGCTGATTATGTACGCCACCTTCTTCATCGTTGTGCTGAACACCTTGACCGGTGTGATGTCGGTAGAGGAGGATAAGGTCCGCTCGGCCCGCAGCATGGGGGCAAATGAATGGCAGATTCTGCTGCACGTGATTGTGCCTGCTACGATTCCATATATCTTCACCGGTGTACGGCTGGCAATGGGAACCTCTTACATGGCTATTATCGGGGCAGAAATGATTGCTTCGAATGAAGGTGTCGGTTATCTGATCTGGAATTCGCGGCTGTTCTTCCGTACGGATTGGATATTCGTCGGGCTGTTCTGCCTGGGCTTCATGGGCTTCTTCACTGACAGGCTGTTCGGCTGGTTCGGGAAGAAGGTGCTCTATCGCTATGGTGTGGTCAATGTGGCTGCGCGGAGAAGGTAGAGGCTGGACTTACCCGGCTTGGCAATAACACTAAGGCGACTTACAGTACACAAACCACTGCCCATCAATCATGGACAGTGGTTTGGTCTGGTTCTACTCAGTTATTCAGGGATAGGCTGGATGATCTCACCGTAGTTCCGGGTAAAATAAGGAAAGGACTGATAGGAGCCATCCGCTGCTGTCTGGTAGGAAGCCCGGTAGCCTCCGCCAAAATAAGAGAAATGGTCATGGAACATTTCGTTCATGTATTTAGGCTCTTGTCCTCCCAGCGTAGTATAGAGATCATAGCCGGGAATACCATTCGTGCCGTATTGCCAGACGGCATGGGCGCTGGCGTTCTTAATCTCAACGACGGTCGATACAAGTCCATTCTCATAGATATAGCGTGTAGCGTCATTGGCAGCAAACGTGTAGCTGTAATTCCGTAACTTGTCGCTCTCCGCTTCCCGATCAGGCGTGAAGGTATACTGGATAGGCAGAGAGATGGCTGCGAGACGGGCTGCTGCCAAGTCACTGGAGAGCAGAGCAGCGGTATCTGGGACATAATCCTTGCTGGTAATGAAGAGGATGCCGCGCGTTCGCTCATAGTATACGCTATAACCGAAGGCCTCACTGACGAAGCGGGCCGGCACCATGATCCGGCCGTTGTAGTTACCAGCCGTATCATCCATCTGGACCGGCTGTCCATTCTTGTAGGCCGTTCTCTGTCCCTCGACTAGCTGGAATGTATCCTTGGCCGGATTGGTAACCGTAGCAGTGCGGGTGGCCGCATCCCAGGCAAAGGTCAGCCCGAGTGAGCCGAGTGTCCGGACTGACATTTTGACTCTGCCGCCTTCAATAAAGGGGCTGCTGTCCGTGGCAATAAAGATTCCGTTGATATTGACGGTAATCGGACGGGCTGGCGCAGCTGCCGGGGCAAGGGAAGCGGCTGAGGCGGCTGAGGTGAAGCTTTGCAGCAGGAGAAGGAGCAGCAGACAAGCCGGCCATATTCTTTTATACAGATTCATCATTAATCTCCTTTCTGTTTTGTTGGAATTAAATAGAATAAGTTTCCATATATAGACGCTGCTCTTTCTATTATGTTTCTAATAAACTGCTGATTGTTTCAGGAACTGATTCATTTGAAGCCGTTGTATTCATGCTATAATGGGGAAATCTACAAGCAGGATAAGCAGGAAGGAGCACTACCCCATGGAAGTAACCGCACAGGAAGTGGCGGAATGGATGGTCAAGGAAATCAAATTTACAGGAACCCTGCACCAGACCGCAGCGATTGAATATGTGAAGGCGAATTTCGGCGAACAATTTGTCTTTGTGAATGAGAATGGAAATGCATCGCTGTCCAAAGAAGTGAAGAAGGCTTTCCGCAAGCTGCACGGCGGCCGGATTGCCTGGGACCGCGACGGGTTCCTGTGGGCCTGGACCTAAGGGCTGGCTCAGCTTAGGAGAACCATAAGAACATAACAAAGGGAGCATTGCTGTAATAGCAGTGCTCCCTTTGTTATTACATAATCGTCATAGCCTATACATATTCCAGCATGCCTTTCTCCTTGAGCAGATCGACAATGTCTTTGACTGACTGGGCTTTATCCTTGGGGCAGATCATGACCGCATCCCCGGTGTCAGCGATGATGAAGCCGTCTACGCCGATGGTGGTAATCAGCCGCCCGTTGCCATAGATAATGGAGTTGCGGGTATCGATGCCGACATGATTCGCCTTGATAATGTTGCCGTCATCATCAGGCGGGAAGATGGCACCAAGCGCATCCCAGCTGCCGATGTCATTCCAGCCGAACTGGCCGGACAGTACCACTACCTCATCAGAACGTTCGAGGATGCCATAGTCAATCGAGATATTCTGCAGCAGCGGATAGATCCGGTTAATTGTCTCCTGCTCCTGATCTGTACCGAGCGCTTCACTGATCGGCAGCATCGTATTATATAGCCGCGGCAGATAGCGCTTGAAGTTATCGATAATGACCGAGGTCTTCCAGATGAAAATCCCGCTGTTCCAGAGATAATTGCCTGAGGCCAGATATCCCTGTGCCTTTTTGAAATCCGGCTTCTCCACAAATTCAGCTACATCGTATACGGCAACCGGTTTGACTGCGATCGGCTCTTTGTCATATGCGATGTAGCCGTAGCCGGTGGACGGGAAGGTCGGTTTGATCCCGATCGTGACAATGGCATTACTCTCCATCGCGACGGTGCAGGCTTCGTCCAGCGTAAGCCGGAACTGCGGCTCATCGGTAATATAATGATCGGAAGGCAGGACAACCATTAAGGAATCCCCTTCACTCATCTGCTGGATGGAGAAGGCGGCGAACAGGATACTTGCTGAGGTATTCCGGGCCACAGGCTCGATCAGAATATTGCTCTTCTGCACACTGCTGTGCATAATACTCTCCAGCAGTACCGCCTGGGTACGGTTCGTTACAATGACGGTATTCTCCTGCGGGATGATGCCCTTGAAGCGTTCAATTGTATCGTTCAGCATAATATCGTTGCCGCTTATGTTCAGCAGCTGCTTGGGGATTTCCTGTCTCGACAGCGGCCAGAAGCGGGTGCCGCCTCCGCCTGCGAGTATAGTTGCGAATTTATCCATGATGAGTCACCAGATGGGCAATCGAGAAGGAGATGATGCTCTCCGATCCCTGATTAAGGTTCAGCCCCGAGCTGTGAATCCCGTCGTAGCAAGCCCCGGTCTGGGGATCGATCAGGGAGAGCTGCAAGGAGTTGTTCCCTGTATACCAGGTGTAGCATAAGTCGGCCTGCTGCAGATAAGACGGGTCCTGCAGCACTGCGGCAGCCTCCCGGCAGGCGAGCAGCATTTCACAGGCTTCGATTGGCTGTTCGTCATAGAGAGCAGGCGTACCGCCGCGCAGCAGCCAGCCGTGGCTGCCGATAGGTCTGTAATAGCCTTCCGGTGCGAAGGTCCGGGAGATCAGGAAATCCAGACTTTCTTTCGCTGTTATACGAAGCTCCGGATTGCCGGAGATCTTGAAAGCCTTAAGCACCGCCCAAGGCAGCATAGAATTTCCGTACGTCAGACTGTCTTCATACCAGCTCCAGTCCCCGCCTTTGGTAAGGTTATACTGGTCGTGCAGCCGGATAGCGACTGATTCGATAAGCTCTTTAATGAAGGCTTCCGGCAGGAAGGCCAGTTCCTCTTCTGTACTTGGTATATGCGGATAAGGGAAGGAGTAGGTGAGCGCTCCGGGAGTCTCAAGTAAATAGCTGAGGCCGATGACGGCATAGCCCAAGGCCCGGGGAGAGCGCAGGCCTCCGATATGCGGCAGCGCCTGGTTGATCAGATACCGGCAGGTATTTAGCAGATTATCCGGCAGAATGGAAGAGTAGGAGAGCACGAAGCCCAGCGCCCAGAGTGTGCGTCCCTGGCAATCCTCGGAGCCGCGCTCCTCCAGGAAGGAACGGTTGTAGTCCATGAAATTCCGGAAGTTCCCCTCTTCATTCTGTGCATGGTGGACGAACGAGAGGTACGTATGGATCAGATCGAGTGAGGCAGTATCCTGATTTTTTTTGTACATCAGAACGGCTGCGATCAAAGCCCGCGCATTGTCATCGGTGGTATAGCCTTTGGCACGGTCGGGAACGCCGAACTTCGTATGCTGGAAAATTCCCGTATCATCAGTGATCTGGCGCATATAACCGGTTTTGAACTGCAGTACCGCAGATGTCTGCATCAAATCACACTCCGGCCAGCCGGTTTGGAGAGGGCTATTTTGTCCTGAAAGATGGCAGCATAGGTTTTCGCAACCTCACTCCACATCATCGTACTGCCAAGCGCCTGGGTACGCTGCTCCATGTCCTCAACTTTGGCCGGATCATCCAGCAGCTCCAGGATGCAGGCTTCCAGCGAAGCGGAGTCACGGAAGTTCGCCAGCAGGCCTCTGCCCCCGGCAAGCATCTCTTCGGCATAACGGTAAGGCGTAGAGATGATTACTCTGCCATAGCCTACTCCATAAGCGAGTGTGCCGCTGACTGCCTGATCCTTGCCCAGATAAGGGGTCATATAAATATCCGACATCACCAGGGACTCAATGACCTCTTCCTGGGTCAGCAGCTTGTCAACGAACAGCACATTATTGACCAGGCCTAATTCATGCACAAGACTGGTCAGCTTTTGACGGTATACTTCACCTGTCTCCTGTTTGACGACCGGATGGGTCTTGCCCCAGATGATGTAGAGCGCATCCGGATGCTGCTTCACTACTCCGTTCATAGCTTCAATAGCATACTCAATACCCTTGCCGGGACTCAGGAAACCGAAGGTGGAGAGGATTTTGCGTTCTCCGAACTTATACTGGGTTTTTAGCTCCGCGCGGGTAGAAGTCTTAACGAAAGGCACACCGTGGTGAATAAAAGCAATTTTGGAGGCGTTAATATGATAGACAGAGATAAGATCATCTACTGTGGACTGGGCCATCGTGACAACCTTTACGCTTCCTGCAGCTATTCGGGTGATAATCTCATGCTGTTTCGGCGAGGGTTTGGTTAATACAGTATGGAAAATCGCCACATAAGGCACATGGAGCCGCTCAGTGAACTGCAGCAGATATTCGCCGCTTTCTCCGCCGTAGATACCGAATTCATGCTGAATGACGAGCAGATCGGTATTTGACTGGTTGATTTCTTCGGCGGCATCTATATAATCAGATAGCTGTTGTTGGTTAATTTCCCGCATGACCTGGTCCGTGTAACGGTAGTTTCCGTTGTTATTCATGGCGATGATGCGCGGTTTGTTGAAGCCCTGAAGCTTCGTGAATTCATCGAGCAGATCCTGGGTGAAGGTAGCAATTCCGCATTCTCTAGGCAGGCTGGTGGACAGGAAAACAATGTTTTTATTGCGGTTGCTGTGGTTCATAATGAAAGCCTCCCTATTGATTATCGTACTTTTGGGGACAAAAAAAGAAAATAAAGAGGACTTTATTTTCCGGGGATGAGTGGTATAAAATTTTGTTTCTGCAAATTATTTCCTGTTGCAACTATAACATGACCATTTAATCTTGTCAATTTATTGACTCCCCTGAAATCTCCAGATATAGTGATGTAGGAGGTGTATGGATGCCAGTCATACGCAGCAAATTGAGTGAGGTTATGGAGAAGCATGACCCGAAATTATCGATCCGCAAGCTAGCGAAAGACATTAATTACCATTTCGATTCCGTCCGGCGGATGTACAAAGACGAGATGGTGCAGTACCCCCGGGATCTGCTGCTGAAGCTGTGTACTTACTTCAATATTCAGCCCGGAGAATTGATCCGGATGGAATCAGATGAGAACGATTGGGCAATAGATAAGGCAAATGAATATGAGGAGGAAGGCAATGACAAGGAGCCCGGCAAAGACAGCAACCTGTAACGATCTGCTGGATACCTTTTATGCCAATCTCCGTACCGTGCACGTGGAGAAGCTTGTCTTCTCCGGTGTAGGCGGACGTGATGTATACAATATAACGGCCCCGTTCCTGCATGACGGGGAGGAAGTGATACTGGGAAGAGTTGAGGAACGCGACAGTGAGTTCTCACAAGTCTTCTTTTTTACATCCGGGGAAGACGGTGTCTGGGTCCCCCGTGCGCATACCCATACTTATAATTTGCAGGATCCCTGCGTAACCCGGATAAAGGGTGAAATGATTGTCGGCGGAGTTGAAGTCATTACTACCGGAGATAATCCGCCGAAGATCATCTCCTGGGTTACGCAGTTCTACCGGGGCTACCGGATTGATTCGATGCGCCATTTCTCCTCCGGTCCGGAAATGATGAAGGATATCCGGCTGATCGAGCTTCAGGACGGAAGAATTGGCGTATTGACCAGACCGCAGGGAGACCGGGGCGGCAGAGGACAGATTGGCTTCACCATTATTGACTCTCTGGATGAGCTGAACGAACAGACCTTTCTGGAAGCGGAGATTCTGCAGAATCAGTTCGTACGGGAAGAATGGGGCGGCGCGAATGAAGCCCATCTGCTGAGCAATGGCCATGTGGGCGTGCTTGGACATATTGCCTGCTTCGACCGCTTGGAGAAGAAGCATTACTACTCCATGGTTTTCTCACTTAATCCGGATACATTCGAGACTACCCCGATCAAAATCATCGCTGCCCGGAGCGACTTCCCCATCGGTCCGGGCAAACGCCCCGAGCTGCAGGATGTCATCTTCAGCGGCGGGCTGGTGCGCGGCAAGGACGGCCGGGCGGTACTGTCTGTAGGCGTCAGCGATGCGGAAGCCTACAGAATTGAGATCCCCGACCCTTTTGCCGAATACGAAGTCTGATGCTTGTTGGTTTGACTGGATTCTATGGTCATGTTACACTTAATCTGACAAGAATTTATGGTCGAAGAGAGCGGGAACCAAGCAATGAGTAAATTTATTCAACTAAGCAATCGTACGTCTGACACAAAGTCCAACCTGAATGTGGCAAGAAAGCAAGGCCGCATCCCGGCAGTACTGTACGGAATTGGTAAAGATACTCTTAGCCTTGAAGTGAGTGAGAAGGAACTGCTGGAAATGCTGAGAACCAATCCGCGTGCAATCCTGCAAGCGAAATTGTCTGATGGTACAACCGTTCCGGTGGTAGTTCAGAGCATTCAGAAGCAGTCCATGTCCGGTAAAGTGCTGCATATTGATTTTCAGCATGTGAACATGAGCATCAGCATGGACAGTAAAGTTACGATTCATTTTGCAGGCGAAGCTGCAGGGGTCAAAGAAGGCGGCGTTCTGCAGGTGGAAATCTATGAAGTAGAAGTCCGCTGTATGCCGGGCGATCTGCCGACGTCCATGGAAGTGGATATCAGCGGCCTTGCTATCGGTGACCAATTACTTGTATCTGATCTGATTTTCCAGGATGGTATTGAAGTGCTGACCGATCCAAGTACAGTAATGATTCAGATCAAGACTGTGCATGAAGAAGCTGAAGAGCCGGCAGTAGCAGCTACTCCGGCTTAAATAGAGGATGACGAATATAGCCCCTTCGGGCAGAGCGTACTTGGAAACTCATGATGATGTCATGATTCCGGCTACGTCTGCTGGAAGGGGCTATTAGTTGTTTGGTTTGAAGTTAATATTGGCAGGTCAGCTGGAAAAGCAGCCGTGCGTCACGTTATACAGGGACTTCCCGGGTGCTTTTTTCCATCGGTGATTTGCAGAGCGGACAGGGCTTCGAGGTAAGGTGATCCTCGGCGCCGCCCGCCTTCAACCGGGTCCAGCCCGGGCAGGACTTGCCGGTACAGCTCCAGACGGGAACTGTATGCATTCTGGCTGCGGAGGACCCGGACGAATAGCTGCTGCGCACTACAGTGCTTCTGTTTCCGGCGGCCGGTGCAGTTGCTTGCAGCGGGACCGCAGCGCGGAAGGCGGAGAGCATGAAGCGCGAGACCTCTGCCTTCTTGCCCCGGTGCCTTGCGGGCGAGCTGATGAACAGCTCTTCACGGGCCCGTGTCACGGCTACATAGGCAAGTCTGCGTTCCTCTTCTAGTAGCGCTATTCCTGCCTCGGCTGCTGCTCTGGCGGCAGTACTGCTGACTACAGTTACGCTTGCCTTCGCCGGCTTGCGGTCCTTCAGCCGGCCCTCCTCCAATGCGGAGCTATGCGGCAGAATGCCCTCGGAAGCCCCGATAAGGAAGACAACGGGGAACTCCAGTCCTTTGGATTTATGAATGGTCATCAGGGCGATGCGGTTGCCTTGCTCCTTAAGCCCCGGCTGACGGCTCTGCTCGTTGCGCTCGGTTACGTTATCAATGAATTCGAGGAACAGCGGAATCGTGCCGAACCGCTCTGCGGATGCCTCCAGCTCATCGAGCATTTCCTTAAGCGTCTCCCGGTGCAGTGTGGCCTGGTGCCGTTCATTGGCTTCAATGAAATAGTCATAGAAAACGGTACGGATCTGGCGGATCGCCTGTACCGGCGTCAGTCCGCTCAGGCCGCGGATCAGATCCAGCCGCTCGCGCAGCTTGGTACCTTTGAAATCCTCCATGCCCGGCATGGAGAGGAGGTGAATCAGCGGGCCCTGCTTCGCCTGCACGGCCTCCATGCGGCGGATATGCTCCATCCCTTTTTCCCGGCTCATGTAGAGGGTCGGCAGAATATTCTCCATCGCGGCGAAGTTCCGGCGGTTAATAGACAGGCGCAGATGATCCAGCACAGGGGAGATCAGCCAATGCTCGTAGAGCAGCTGGCCTTCGCCGTAGTCTACATAAGGGATATCGCGCATCAGCAGCAGCTCCAGGATTGCCCGGTTGCTGCTGGTGGCGCGGTATAACAGCGCATAATCGCGGTATTCTCTTGCTCCGCTGCCGATCTCACGTTCAATATGCTCAACAATCTGCTCGGCTTCTTCATCCGCCGTTTGCGGACGCAGATAGCGGGGCGGATTGCCGCTGCTTTTGGCAGCTTGCAGCGTCTTGGCCCGGCGCCGTGTATTATGGCGGATAATCCCGTTGCCCAGCCCGATAATGGCCGGGCCTGAGCGGTAATTGATATCGAGGGTGATCACCTTGGCATTTGGATACAGCTTCTCGAATTCCAGAATAAATTCGCTGCGCGCACCGTTGAAGGAATAGATGGTCTGGTCATCATCTCCGACCACCATCAGGTTGTTCTGCGGATGGGCGATCATTTTGACCAGCTCATATTGCAGCGCATTCGTATCCTGGAATTCATCGACCATTACATATTGGTATTTCTGCTGCAGCTCCAGCAGCAGCGCCGGCTGCTCCCGGAGCATCCGGTAGGCGATCAGCAGCACGTCGTCGAAATCGATTTTGAAATTATCGGTCTTCCACTGCTCGTACAGGGCGAGAATGGCCTTCATTTCCTTCTCCGCTTCCGTCGTTTCCGGCATATCCTCCGGCAAGCCCATATTCATCTTGCAGGAGGAGAGCAGGGTGAGCAGATTCTCTGGGGGATAGGCATCCTTCGGCAGCCCGAGCTGACGCATGATCTGCTTCAGCAGAATGTGCTGGCGCCGGGTTTCATGGAATATATCCTGCCGCAGTCCCTGCCGGCGCAGGAAATAAAGGAAGAACGAGTGGAACGTGCGGGCCTGCAGGCGGGCGGCATCGCCCGCATCCACACCCGGCAGCAGCGCAATCCGCTCGCGCATCTCTGCCGCTGCCTTGCTGGAGAACGTGAGCAGCAGCAGCCGGCCCGGGGCGATGCCGCGCACAGACAGCAAATACCCGGTTCTGCAGATCAGCACCGAGGTTTTGCCGGAGCCTGCTCCCGCCAGCGTCAGCAGCGGCCCGAGATGATGCCGCACCGCTGAGATTTGCGGAGGATTGAGCAGAATGCCGCCTTCCTCCAGCCTGCGGAAGTAAGCCGCATCGCTGTCCCCGGGCTTGACGGTCTCCCTGCTCGTCTGGGCGGAGGCAACCTTCGCCTGGGGGATTTTCTCGCCGGTAGCGCCCAGCGGTATATTATGAAATAAGAGCTTGTTCATTAGATTCACCTTCGTTTGTTCTATATAAGCTTATCTGCAAGTTATACTGCGAGTTTACCGGTGGGGAACTTTCAGGCGTAGACTATCACTGCACCAGCTCTAAATCCTGCACGAAATACAATATTTCCCTCCTACAATCTCGCCTAAACCCAAAATTGTTGTATAAAATGCAGCATTCCACCTCATTTAAGCGGATAATCCAGACAATTGCTGTATTTCCTGCAACAATTCTTCGAATATCCTGGTATCTATTGAATCCAAGTTGCAATATGTACAACATTTTGACCAGTATACAATATACCATTTTGCCCGTTCCCCTGCATGGAAGTCTAGTGAATAAGATGAGCGGGATAATAGGCAGAACCAGCCCGCCAAGGGCTTAAGGGACTGGAACCAAGACATGTGATTCCGGATATTCTTCAGGAGGGTACGGCAATAGCTTTTGGCATTCTGCTTAGCAGGGCTGCGAAGTATGGATAGATTAGTTACTTCAGTTTAGCGAGAATGTAATTAGCCTTGCGCTCGAACAGCCGGGGATTGTCTTCCTTAATTTCCTCCAGCAGAAAAGCCAGGCATCTCTTGACCTTCACCGGCATGAGGGCGGCGATCTCTGCGTAATCTTTGCGGTAATTATCGTCATTCAGGATTCTTGTATTCAGCACAATGGCCCAGTTGCGTGCATGCTCCATCATGTCCGGCAGTGACTCGAGCAGCTGGGTCAGGTACATCTCCATTTGAACACTCTCCACGAAATGAACGAGGCTGAACATAACCTCCTCCTGTTCCGTATCATCATCGAATATCTTGAAGATCTGATGAATCACGGCATCCTCCGTATCACCAGCCAGGCCTTCCAGCGCAAGATCAAATTGCTCACATTCCAGCTCGGTACGCAGCAGCCGGTTCTCATATAGCCGGGCAATCCCCGGGTACAGGTTCATCTGAGATTCCTCCTAATTCACCTTGCAGCTGAAGCTGCCGATGCCGGGCAGAGTACAGCTTGCGGCGGGTTATGTAAGAATAGTTCACGCCATTTATCTTAAGGTCCAATTTTTGACAGCTGAGATTAATATATTGAACAAAGGAGGAAGTGTCATGCAGACCAATGATCGTACATTTTTGCTGCAGGTAGAGAAAGCCAGACAGAAGTTGTACCAGACGCAGCAGAGATACGGCATTTTGACACATCCCAAAGTAGTTGAACAATCGGTTGCCCTGGATCATTTGCTTAATCAGTATAGCTATCCGCAAAGGATTAGCTGATTGGATAGATTCACAAATAAAAGGTGAGAATTGGAGGGATGTCGTGTTTATTCCCGTTCTGTTGGCTTTGACTACCGCCCAGCGGTTAACTGTCATCATATTTCTCGCATTAAACCTAGGTGCAATATCTGTCTGCTGTCTTCATCGCTCTGGAGCCGGCCGCCGCTGAAGAAGAGCAGCCTTCCTGTGAGGGCTGTTTTTTCTTTGAAATATAAGAATTTATATGTTTCACACGATAATTTATCCTTCTATTTCTCGCTGAAACGGTACCGTCCTTACAAAAGGACGGCAAAGCCGTTTCCACTTGTGCTATGAAGACGGAGTTACTGCTTATCCAAAAGATGCCGCAGACCCGCAGCAACACCATGCGAATTTATATGTTTCACACGATAATTTATCCTTCTATTTCTCGCTGAAACGGTACCGTCCTTACAAAAGGACGGCAAAGCCGTTTCCACTTGTGCTATGAAGACGGAGTTACTGCTTATCCAAAAGATGCCGCAGACCCGCAGCAACACCATGCTCCGAGTTGCTTAGCGTAATGAAATCGGCGGTTTCCTTGAGGATGGGGGCGGCATTCTCCATAGCAATCCGGTAGCCGGCGATCTCGAACATCGGCAGATCATTATAGCTGTCACCCATAACTGCGATTTGCGCTGCCGGGATGCCGTAATGCTCCGCCATCAGCTTCACGCCGTTGCCTTTATTAGCATCTTTATGATTAATTTCAATATTGTTGACATGCGATGCCGTAATAATCAGCCCGGGAATCGCGGCGAACCGTGTAGAGGCTTCCTTCAGCAGTTCACGGTTCAGCGAGAAGGCGAGTGTCTTGTAGATCAGATTCTCCTCTTTGCTCCAGATGTCCTCCATGCTCTCCACATAGGTTACAGCCGCCTGCTGGAACTGCTGGTCGATCATCGCCTTAAGCAGCCAGCCCACCTCTTCGGGAACCTCATCTTCCTTCAGTGCCGACAGCTTCTCCAGCCGTACCCGCTTATCAAGCTCTACATATACGTTATCCTCTGTGTATACCTCGTAGTACAATTCAGGAATCTCGTTCATCCAGCGCAGCGCGGGGATGATATCCTCCTTGTTCAGCGGTGTACTCGCGGCAAGCGTCCCGTCAGGCAGTGTGACAACAGCGCCGTTCAGACTCACTACAGGACACTCCAGATCTGCCAGCCGCAGCTGACGCTCCGCATCCATGTAAGAACGTCCGGTGGCTATGATCACGGTATGCCCCAGACGCTGTGCGTGCAGTATGGCTTCCTTGTTCTCCCTGCTTATCTCACCATCCCCGTTCAGCAGTGTTCCGTCCATATCCAATGCAATTAGCATGTTGCAGTTCTCCTATTCCATCTATAGTTGTAGGTGCCCCTTCAAGGGCGCTGAAAGCTTGGTTGAAATGTAATCATGTATAGGTTTCACGCGATAACTTATCTTTCTGTATCTTATCATTATTTCTCTGAAATTTAACATTAGGTAGTCAGAATTCCTTGACTTCTAAAGTGGCAGTATGAATGATTACGTTCTTTCTTCATATATGGGAAAAATTTTCCTTATATAAGAACGTGTGTGCTATAATCATTTTGATAATGTTTGGAAATGAGGTGCATCGTGTGCTTATCTATAAAGCGTATAAATACCGTATCTATCCTAACCGTGAGCAGCAGCACTATTTTGATAACGTATTCGGGGCCGTCCGTTTTATCTACAATACAATGTTATCGGATAAGATCAAACATTACCAAATCGCAGCGACGATGCTCCATACAACACCTGCGGGTTACAAGAAAGATTTCCCGTGGCTTCGAGAAATCGACAGCCTGGCCCTGGCCAATGCCCAGCTCCATCTGGACAAAGCGTACAAACAATTCTTTCAGAAGAAGAGTATGGGCTTTCCCCGATTCAAAAGCAAGAAAACACATACAGACCGATTTACAACAAACAATCAAAAAGGAACGATAGCGATTGAAGGCGGTATGCTCAAAATCCCAAAGCTAAAGACCAGAATCCGAATCCAGATGCACCGCCCCTTTACGGGGCGGATCAAATCCTGCACCATCTCTAAAACACCATCCGGCAAATACTTTGCGTCCGTTCAGGTTGAAACAGAAAGCACGCCATTACCTATAGCTGATCAGAAAATTGGCGTTGATTTAGGACTGAAAAGCTTTGCGGTGACCTCGGAGGGTGAAGTGATTGCCAATCCGAAACATCTGAGGAAATCGGAACAACGATTAAAAAAGCTGCAAAAAAACGTATCCCGAAAGAATAAAGGAAGCCACAACCGATCCAAGGCCAAACTCCGATTGGCCAAGCTGCATGAAAAAATAGCAAACCAGCGGAAAGACTTCTTGCACAAAACGTCCACCCGAATGATCCACGAAAACCAAGTGATCGTAATGGAGGACTTGCGTGTAAAGAACATGCTGCAAAATCATAAATTAGCGAAGGCCATATCCGAAGTCTCCTGGAGGTTATTCCGAGAACTGCTGACCTACAAAGCGAAATGGTATGATAGGCAGTTGATCATTGCTCCTCCAAACTATGCAAGCAGTCAACTCTGTTCCTGTTGTGGCTATAAAAACGCGGAAGTCAAGAATTTGGCTATGCGGGAATGGTCTTGTCCAGAGTGTCATACGGAGCACGACAGAGATCGGAATGCGGCTGCCAATCTTCTGAAAATAGTGATGTAAATGGCACTATGGGCAAGGAACGAGCCAGTAAGCTTGGGTAAACTTGGAGCGTTAGCTCTATTGACCAAGAAACACCCACCTCATAGGTGGTGTGTAGTTCACAAATCACATTTTCATCCATATATAGTCCGGGGTACGTATATTTAAGCTGCGTTTCTTGCCGGATTTTCAGAAAAGAGTCTTCTCGTGGTACAATTGAATGTAGACCTGCAATCTTGTAACGGGAATGTCTGCTGTTGTCTGAAAAGCAATTTTTCCGGGCAAAAGATGGCTTGGGGTCGTTATGTAAGGGGGATAATAAACACATGAAATCCAGAAATTTAGCTACCATATCTCTTGCCATCATGGCCTGCGGTTTCCTGTTCACCTTATTTCTGCCGGAGAACCTGGCTGTTATTCTGCTGAGAGGGGGCTTCGAGGCTGGGCTTGTCGGAGGGATTGCCGACTGGTTTGCAGTGACCGCGTTGTTCCGCCATCCTCTGGGGCTTAGAATTCCGCATACTTCGCTGCTGCTGAAGAACCGGGATAAGCTTATACAGTCTCTAATCTCCGCGATGGAGAATGAACTGCTGAACAAGGAGAGCATTGAGAACAAGCTGCGCAAAATCAACATCATCTCTCTGGGCGCCGGTATGCTGACACGGTTCTTCTCCAGAAAGAAAGCGAGAACGGAAATGCTGGAGCAGATTAAAGAATTCGTACTGCGGCTTCCGGTAGAGCAGGCGGTTCCGTATCTTCAATCTGCAGCAGCAGGCTATCTGCGTGAAGCTGAGCTTGGCGTTGCCGCCGATAAAATCGCAACCAGCCTGATGAATGACGGCAAGGATATTGCCGCTCTTGATTATGCGCTGGAAGGGATTTCCTCCTGGAGTGGGCGTCCGGAAACCCGTGCGATGCTGGGCAAGATCGCCAGCGAGAAGCTGGCTGAGGTGAAGCTTGGCGGGCTGAAGGGGATGGCTTTTCAGGCTTTTGTCGGATTCGTTGATGCCGATATGCTGGGTGAAATGCTGCAGGGCATGGTGCAGTCCACTATCCGTGATTTCAAGGAAGAGGACAGCCCGTACCGTGAGGAAGTCATCCGGGAGATCCGTGTCGCTCTGTTCCAGCTGTTGAGCAATGAGGAGCGGATCTCCTCGCTGAAGGATTGGGCGCTGAATGAGCTGCAAGGGGAGCCTGCTGCGGCTTTCCTGCAGCAGCAGCTGGAAGGACTGCGCGTCAAGGCGGTTGCGCTGATTGAGGAAGACCGGGTACGCGGCGGCCGCAAGCTGTTCTGGCTGTATGCCCTGCTGGTCCGGCGGATCGGCAAGGAGCAGGAATGGATTCAGGCTTCCGAGGAGCGGATCCGCGGCACGCTGATCGCCTTCGTGGAATCTAATCATTACCGGATCGGCCAGCTGGTCAAGGAGAACCTTGATCAAATGGATGACTCCTCGCTCGTGAACATGCTGGAGGAGAAGGTGGGCAAGGATCTGCAGTGGATTCGCGTTAATGGAGCTGTGTGCGGTTTTGTTGTAGGGCTGGTGCTTACGGTTATCCAGATGATCTGACAGTAGCGTGAGCAAGAACAGGCAGAGGCAGCAAGGCATTCCCCGGACCGTCCGTGAAGACGGAGACCGGCGGAACGTTTTGCTGCCTCTTTCATATGCGCTACAGGAAAGCGGATCATAAGGAAGACCGGGAAGTTTACAGCTGGTTTTTACCGTTGCTGATGGTGAAGACCTCCTGTACGGGCAGGACAAAAATTTTGCCGTCGCCGAATGAGCCATGCTCACCGGTTCTTGCTGTGCGCATAATAATGCTGATGACGTCATCCTTCTCATCATCCTGGATTACGATCATCAGAAGCTTCTTGGAAATTTGATTGTAATGGTTGGTTCCGACCTGGATTCCCTTTTGCTTACCGCGTCCGAGCAGGTCCATTTTGCTGATGGAGGGGAAGCCGGCAAGCAGTAATTCAGCCATGACCTCATCCGCTTTCTCCGGCCGTACTATAGCTTTGATCATTAACATAACGATGCACCCTTTCTACAGCGAATATTGTGTTGTAGGGGGTTGCCAATGTCTTGTTGGCTTACTTTGCAGTGCATTTGCTTAATGGCAACGCTTACAATATGAGTATAATATTAACTGCAGCCGTATCCTGCGAGAAGGATCACAAAATTCGTATGACACAATGTCGCATTGCCGGGGATCGTCAAAGGGGCTGCTGTATCGCATCCCGGAGGAGGTGTACGGACCCCTCCCCCCGGTTATTGCGGTACCAGCTTCAGGTAGAGATTCTCCAGCAGCTCTACAGTATGCTGCCATTCGAACATCTGCAGCGCATCGCTCCGCCCCTGCATCCCAATCCTTGCCGCGAGCACGGGATTGCGGCCGATCATCAGCATTCGCTTGGCGAATGGAGCAGGGTCCCGGTATCTCTCCACCAGATATCCGTTATGGCCGGAATCAATAATCTCCCGGATTCCGCCGTTTCGCGAGGCGATCACCGGAAGTCCCGTGGCCATGGCCTCCACATTCACGAGGCCGAAGGATTCATGCCGCTGGGAAGGGCAGATGAAGCAGTCTGCGGCCTGATACAGGCTGTGAATATCCTCATGCGGGATATTCCCCAGGAAAGACACGCGCACGCCCAGCCGGCGCGCGAGTACCTTAAGCTGCCGGAGATAAGCCGGCTTGCCGTCTCCGGCGATCACTAGCCGGGCGGGCATATGCCTGTTCAGCCGGTGCATGGCCCGGATCAGCACAGGCACTCCCTTGCGCGGGATTACCCGGCCCACGAACAAGACGGTGAAGCCGGGGGCCAGGCCGTACAGCGCGCGCAGTCGTGCCTTCTCCTGCGCCGGCACGGGGACGAAGCGGGACAGGTCCGCTCCCAGCGGAACAACGCGGAGCTTGCCCGGGATACCGGGGAACCGCCGCGCGAGCCGCTGCTGCAGGGAGCGGCTGTTAGCCGCGACAGCGTCCGCC